>JALVXV010000001.1 GCA_027038235.1 Campylobacterales bacterium
CAACTCATATAAAAATAGCCATTAGAGTATTTTAACACTCTTGATTCAGTATTTACACATAAACCCTTATAGATATTTAGCAACTTGACAGGAATTTTATTGTTGATACAGTTATAAAGTATATGCTTTATCTGCTCTTTTTCATCAACTTTATCATCTAAAAATTTATATTCAAAATAATTTTCTCTTACAATCTCTTCTGATGTTAGAGTGTGATTGTCAACTTTATCTATAAACTTTATAACACTATTTAAATCTTTATTTAATATAGAAAAAAATGATGTAGTTATTATGGGTGAAAATTTACTATCTTTTTGACTCTCTATGATATTGTTGTGTAAAACATAGGTAAAATTTTTAATACCCTCAAAATCCATATCCTCATAAAGCAAGATAAAGAGATTTTTATTCCACTCCACTATCTTTTCGCCACCCTCTTTAAAGCTATTTAGTTTTATAAGAAACTCTTTTAAAAAGTTATAATACTCAACTTTTGGATACAAATTTTGTAACTTTTCTCCATTATCGATAGATACTATAACTATATAAAGCTCTTTGCCTGAGATATTGGATTGAACAATTTTATCCTTTAATTTCTCAATAAAACCAAATCTATTTTGTGTCAACTCCTCTATAGAGTTATCGATAAGTGTCTCATTTTCAAAGATACTAAGTACTGTTTTATGCTCATTTTGATTGTAAGTTATAGAGCAATAGACCTCTACATACTCTTTTTGTCCATCCTCTAGCAATAGCTTTAAATTGAGAGGTTTTTTCTCATTGAGTAAGGAGTATAACTCCTTATTTTTTTTTATAATTTGCTCTATTGTTTCTAGGTTGTCGCTATTATAAAACTCTTTTGCTGCACTATTTATATAGCTTAATCTCCTATTTTCAAATATCAAAATAGGATATGCTTTATCTATTTGTTTTCCAAGATATGATATATTGGCACTATGAATATCAAGAGCAACTTTTTTTACAGATTTGCTAAAAAACTCCTTTGCAAATGCCTTATCAATCTTTATAGAAAAGAGATTTTTGATACCAAACCTTATGGAAAATTTTAAGACTGAGGTATTTGTATCCATATCTGTAAAGAGATAGAAATGGGCAAAGCTATTGTTTAGGATAAGTTTTTGGATATATTTTAACAACTCATTATTAATTTTTTCAAACTCAAGTATAAATATATGGGCTTTTGGCATTGTAAAAGTTTTATCTTTTATATCTACAATATCATATCTCAAAAAGTTATCAGCATAGCTATCTAGTAGCTCAAGTCTGTTATCTTCACTATAGATATGACATACAGAGATATTTTTTGTAATTTTTTGATTTATACTTGATAAACCACTTTTCACTTTGCGATCTCCTTTTTAAAAAAAGCAAAACTCTTTTGGCAAAATCAATTTTAAAATATAACAGTCTTATTACCATTTATAAATATTTTATCATCAAATGCTAAAGCTAAAGCATTTGACAATACACTCTTTTCTATATTTCTTCCAGCTAGTTGCATATCTTTCCAACTGTAGGTGTGATCTACTCTTATGATATCTTGAGATATAATAGGCCCCTCATCAAGATCATCATTTACTATATGGGCTGTTGCTCCTATTATTTTTACCCCTCTATTATAAGCTTGTTTGTATGGATTTGCACCTATAAAAGCGGGTAGAAATGAGTGGTGAATATTTATAATGCGATCTTTATAGTTTTTAACAAAATTAGGAGTAAGTATCCTCATATACTTTGCTAAAACTATATAATCTATCTCATACAATTTTAAAACTTCAAGAATTTGCTCTTCATGCTCAGTCCTACTTAGAGTATCGTGGGAGATAAAATGGTATGGTATATCAAATTTTTCCACCAATGCTCTTAATATCTCATAATTTGAAACTACTGCTAAAATATTTGCATTTAACTCATTGCTATAGTGCTTTATGAGTATATCACCTAGAGCATGTGCCTCTTTGGTACAAAAAATGACTATATTTTTTCTCTTTCTTTTTGATATGTAGATATTTGCTTCACTTCCTAGCTCTTTTTGAAGTTCATCTTTTATATCCTCTTCTAAAACTTCACCATTTACCTCTGCTCTAAAAAAAAATCTCCTATTTTCTAAATCAACAAACTCTCTATTTGTGATAATATTTACACCATTTTTATATAAAATCTTAGAAACTTTATATACAAGTCCCTTTCTATCAGTGCAATCAACTTTTATGATATAGCTACTATTCATTTAAACCCCAAAGTCTATTTGGTACATTATACAAAAAACAAACTTAAATAGTGCTATTCACTATACTTTTCAACCTGATAGGTAAAAATTTCTGGATGATATTTTAAACACTCTTTTTCAAGTCCAGCTTTTTGGCATAAATGAGAAAAAAAGAGATCAAATGTAGGTAACTGCTCCCAAACTTGTGGTAAAAATGTAGCTTGATGGGTATCTAACTTTAGTACAACACCATCAATATTTACTCTTATCTTCTTTTTTAAATCATCTATATCATTATAGTTTAATATCTGGGGTTTTGAGAGTATAGAGACCTCTACTTTTATATCATCATACTCCAAATCATTAAGAGCCTGAAACCTAGGATCATGCAAAGCAGCAGATCTTGCATTGAGTATTATATCCTCATATAAAGGTCTATAAGCCTCCAAAGAGCCTATACAGCCTCTTAGGGAATGCTCTTTACCTTTAGTGATTGTCACAAAAGATGAACCTAGCTCTTTAAGCTTAGGATACTTACTAAGCAAACTATCAAGATCTACCTCATAATGAATGCCGACAGATTGAGCTATGGCAGCTCTAGCTAGTTGCAGATATATATCCCCCATATTTTTGACTCCTTTTTTATCGGATTAAAGATATTTTATCTTATTTTAGCTATAATGAACTTAAGGGCAACAAAAAGGATATATAATTTGAGTAATTTTATACGATATTTTATTGGTTTTATAGTGGTAGGTGTATTATTGATCGGCTGTGGTGGCGGTGGAGGAGGTAGCTCTTCATCTGTAGGTGCTGGTGCTAAAGGGGTAGGTGCTAAAGGACCTTTTAAGCAAGGCTCAACAGTTATCGCCTATAAACTCAATGCTGATGGTTCAAGAAGCACAACATCAAAGCAAACCTCAATAACAGATGATACAGGTCATTTTAACTTTGCGACATCTCTTCCATGGACAGGTGCTACAGAGTTTGTTGTAAGTGGCAAATATCTCAATGAAAATACAGGTGCATATATAGATCTACCTAAAACAAAAGGACTTTCAGCCATAATTGATATAGAGTCTAGCATCACCAAAACTGTAAATATCAATATCTTTACAGATATGGCTACAAAAATTATAAAAAGATCTATGAGTAGTGGCTCTACATTTGAAAATGCAAAAAAAGAAGCACAATCATCCATTAAAAATCTATTTAATCTCTCAAATAATGCTGTTTTAGAGAAATTAGACTTAACTGATGGCTTAAATAGTGCACAAGATAATACAAAATTACTTCTTGTATCCTCTGCACTTTTAAAAACATCTGATCCTATGCAGACTTTAAAAAATTTAGAAGATGACTTAAAAGATGATGATAAGATAGATAGCACCAATGGCTTAATTTCTCTTAATGAATTAAAAATTAGGGCTAAGCAGGTTGATATCCATGCTATCTCTACAACTCTTAAAAATGCTGATATAGGTATTGACAATCCTCCTTGTGAAGATATCAATGAAAATATCATCAATACTCCTGTCCATGTTTATGGAGAAAGAGGAATCTATCCTGTATCACAACATGATGAAGTAGATACCAATATGACTACAGCTTATTGCCCTGTTGGCATACCAAATGATATAAAAATACCAGTTATATTTTTTGCTTCAGGGTATAACTCTACAGACTCAAATGACTACAAAACTCTTTTGACATTTATCGCTAGTCAAGGATACTGTGTCATCTATGCAAAGCAAAATATACATGGATGGAATGATCTGTTTGCAAACTTTGATAAAATGCTTGATAGTGCAAATGCAATACTCCCAAAACTAGATACAACTCGTATAGGTGTCATAGGGCACTCTTTGGGTGGTGGTTATGCTTTTAGCATACTCAAACACTTTTCAGATAAGGGATATGGTGCAAATGGTAGGTTTATTATGGTGCTTGAGGGCTATTATGCCTACAATCTTACCAAACAGGATATGCAAAATCTCCCTTCAAATACCAATGTAGTGATGCAACAATATGGAGCAGGAGGAAACAATGTAATAAATGATACCGACCCTCGCATCACACTAACAGAGTTTTATATGCTTGATTCAATACCGAAAAATCAAAAAGATTGGCAGATAGTAGAAAATGCTGATCACCATTATCCTATGGGAGATAAACCTTATACTCAAATGCAAGGCATTTTAAAACCACTAGATGCACTAATGGATTATACATTTAATGCCACAGCTTTAGCACATGATATAGCACTTGAAGTGGGGAGTGATGATCCTTATGCTTATGGCAATGGCATACAGAAAGTCAAACCTATGGATGAGTATAGTTACAGGTGTGATCATGATATCAATGTAGCTATAGATTATTGTGATATGGCACAATGGTATAGCAATAAACAATTAATTCTTCATCAAAAAGGACACTGGCTTCCTATGATGGCAGATAATTTTGCTTCTAGGGCAGATTACATAAACACCTTGCCTTTTTCTGGCTTTACGATGGTTGGCAACACTTATACCGATAGAGTTATGGAATCCAACACTACACTACTACCCTACTCATATATTTGGAATGAGGTGAAAAATGTAAAAGATTTGTATCCTACAAAGTCAAACTTTTTGACTGTAAATATGCATTTTCCAGGCGACTTTTGGGATGATGCGATATGGAATAATGTGATAGCAAATTTTGCTACTTTAGCTAGAGTAGCAAAAAACTTAGGTTTTAGGGGGATTATATATGATGATGAGCCTTATGATGCACAGAGTCATAAGATGATCAACTACAAACATGATAATGCATGGTATGACAATAATGCATATAAAAACCCAAATTATACCTTCAAAGAGCACTCAGATAAGATTACAGAACGATTTAAACAGATAATGGAGGCGATGATAAGAGAGTATCCTGCTATAGATGTGCTTTACTATCACTCTCCTGTAGAGGGACATATAAAAGCAGACAATGGCATCAATGGGCATCCTGTAGTGGTGGATGTTGGACTAGAAAGAGAGCATGAATTTACTGGAGCAATGTTTGTAGGCTTTAAAGAGGGGCTTTCACATCAAGCAGAACTTCATGATATGGGTGAAGATTATAGACTTCGCACACAGACTCATTTTGATGATGCCTATGAATGGCGAAA
>JALVXV010000002.1 GCA_027038235.1 Campylobacterales bacterium
CAAAGAATTTTACCTCATCTTTATCTACTCTTCTATTGAGTGTTATAACAACCTTATCCTTAAAAGATGCGATAGATTTTATATATGATTTTCTTAGCTTTTTTTTATGAGTCTCTTCTTTCTTTTCATACTTTTTATAGTTTTTATAGCCGACCTCTTTAAAAAGTAAAGATAGCTCCTCTTGATAGTGTGCATAAGGAATATTTAAAATCTTTGAACCTCTTATCAAGGCTTTTATGGCTGAAATTTGAGCCTCTTTATCATCTTTGATGATAGCTTTTATATATTTGCTTTTTAAATCATGATAAATTCTAACTATATCACTCTTTTTAGCACTATTTAACTTGCTAGAAATTTGCAATATAGAACTATTTAGCTCTGAAGCTTCGCAAATAACTGCTAAAAAAAATATAAAAATTAAAGATAAATATTTAACTCTTTTCCCCATCAACCAATCTACTCATCAACTCTTTTACACTTATAAGTTTATCAAGCCTATATCCATTGCTTCCTGTAAAAAACAGTCCATTTTCTTTATCTCCCATAAAAGCATCTGATAGGCGATCTGCTATACAATACCCTACTGCCTTTGCTTCAACTCCCCTATGACAAGGTGCTACACAATTGCTAATACACTTTATTTTAGGTGCATTACCACTTTCAATTTTCTTAAAAAGTTCTGTTTTTACTCCTCTAGCAGGATAACCCACAGGGGATTTGAAAAGTTTAATATCCTCCTTTTTTGAAGATAAAAGTATCTCTTTAAAATTTTTATCTGCATCACACTCATAAGTTCCTATAAATCTTGTCCCCATTTGAACACCTTTGCAGCCAAGAGATAAAAATTTATCTATATCATCCTTATCCCAAATACCACCTGCTGCAATAAGTGGAAAATCACCCCACTGTTTTATCTCTTCTAAAATTGGAGCTATCAAATTTTCTAGCTTATATGCCTCATCAAAACACTGCTCATAGGTAAAACCTTGATGTCCTCCACTAAGTGGTCCCTCTACTATAACTGCATCAGGAACTCTATCATACCTTTGTGTCCATCTTTTACAAATAATTTTAAGTGCTTTAGCTGATGATACTATAGGCACAAGGGCAACATCAGGAAAATCCTTGGTAAATTCTGGCATATTTGTAGGAAGTCCTGCACCTGTTATAATGATATTTGCTCCAGCTTCACAAGAGTCTCTTACAACCCTACCATAGTCATTGATAGCATATAAAACATTGGTTGCTAAAGGTGCATCACCACAAATCTTTCTAGCATTTTTAAATATCTGTTTTAGTGCATCTTTTGAGTAAAAATTTATAGCCTCATAAGGTCTATTGTTTATATCTTTTTGGATATACTTTTTATCTTTATAATACCCTGTACCAACAGAGCTTATAACACCCAAGCCACCCTCTTTGCTAACACTTCCAGCTAACCTATCCCAGCTAATTCCTACTCCCATTCCACCTTGTACTATTGGTATCTTGATGCTATGTTTGCCTATCTTTAAACTTTTGTATGACATTACTCAACCCTTACCTTAGCAAATTTTCTTTTTCCTACTTGTAGTATATATTCACCTTTTTGCAATTGTAGCTGCTCATCTTGACACTTTTTCCCATCTATCTTAACCGCACCCTGCTTTATATCTCTTCTAGCTTGTGAAGTTGAATTTTCTAAGCCTATTATATTTAAAGCTTTTGCTATCCATATGGGAGCTTCTAAAGTAAATTCATCCATATCACTTGGTAATTCTTTTTTTGCATGGACTTTATCAAATTCAACCTTTGCATTTTGTGCTTTATTGCTATCATGGTATCTTGCAACAATCTCTAAAGCTAACATCTCTTTAGCCTTTTTTGGATGCAATAAACCATCTTTTACACCCCTTTTAAGCTCCCCTATCTCCTCTAAATCCTTATTGCTTAAAACTTCATAATATTTCCACATAAGATCATCACTAATACTCATAATCTTACCAAACATATCATCAGGACTCTCAGTAATTCCTATATAATTACCCAAAGATTTACTCATCTTATTGACCCCATCAAGCCCCTCAAGAAGTGGCATTGTGATAACTGCTTGTTCTTTACCGACATTATAAGCTCTTTGAAGATGTCTGCCCATTAAAAGATTGAACTTTTGATCTGTTCCGCCCAACTCAATATCACTTTTTAATGCCACAGAATCATATCCTTGAAGTAGTGGGTATAAAAACTCACTTATACTAATAGGTGTATTTGACTTAAATCTCTTTTCAAAATCCTCTCTTTCAAGCATTCTAGCTACATTAAAGGTAGTAGTAAGCTCAACTAGCCCAATACTACCCATTTGGGTAAACCACTTGGAGTTAAATACAATATCAGTTTTATCTGGATCTAATATCTTAAAAACCTGCTGCTTATAAGTTTTGGCATTTTCTAAAACAGTTTCTCTATCAAGCTTTTTTCTTGTCTCATTTTTACCTGTAGGATCTCCAATCATGCCAGTAAAATCACCTATGACAAACTGTACCCTTGCTCCATATTTTTGCATAAGAGCCATCTTTTGTATCAAAACTGTATGACCCAAATGAAGATCTGGTGCAGTAGGGTCAAATCCTGCTTTTATATAGTAATTTTCACCATTTTCATAGTAATTTTTTAAAAGCTTCACCACCCTCTCTTCATCAATGATCTCAGCTACACCTCTTTTTATCTCTTCTAAAGCCTTTTGTACCATCTATCTCACCTTATTTGAACTATTGTTTACACTAAACAACTCTAAAGTTTTGTACTTCTCTTTTAATTGATTTGTTATTTTATCATAATTAGAGCTAGGAATTTCAACAATCAACTCAAAAAAGTCAGCTAACTGCTCCTCATCATTTCCAAGCTCTATACTTATAACATTTATCCCTATTCTAGCTAAAAATGTCAAAAATGTTGCTAAAGAGCCTCTGGTATTTTCCAAAGTAACAATGATCTTAGTCCTATTAGGAAGATCACTCGCCCACTTTACAAAAACCATAGGCTCTTTATTTTCTATAAGCTTCATAGCTTTTTCGCAAAGTTTATGGTGAATTATAACATTTGATCCCTTTTTAAAAGCTACTATATCATCACCAATTTTAGGATGACAGCAATAATCAAATATAATATTTGATATAGAAAAATCTGCATAAAAGACTAGATGATCAAACTTCTGCTTTTTAAGCTTATGCTTTCTTATTTTTAAAATGGGAAAGAATATCCTATCAATACTTGAATATTTATTTAATACTGAAGCAATATCTCTTAAAAACTGCGAATCAGTAGCAACTTTATCTATCTTTTTATAAAATTTCTCTTTTCTAAGCCAGACTAAAAGCCTTCTCTCATCTACTTGAAAAATTGTGCTTAAAATATTTAGTGCAACTTTTTGATTTATCTCTCTTGTTTTTTGTCTGCAACTAAGAGCAATAGCATTTCTAGCTTTTGAAGTTTTAAGAGAATTTATCCAACTGCATCGATATATTGGTTTATTAGATGTTACAACATTTACAATATCTCCATTTTTAAGTTTAGTTAAAAGTGGCACCTTTTGTTTATTTACATATATCTCTTTGGCATGATTTCCAACTTCAGTATGAACAATATATGCAAAGTCAAGTGCAGTAGTACCCTTTGGAAGAGTAAAAATATCTCCTCTTGGAGAGAAAACTGATATATCTTCGCTATATAGATCATTGGTTGCATACTCATAAAACTCTTGAATATTCTCATTTTCTCTATGCTCTTCTTGAAGCTCTTGTAGCCATTCAAGCTTTGGACTAAGACCACTCTCTTTGTATTTCCAATGAGCAGCTAAACCATACTCGGCAGATTTATGCATATCAAAAGTCCTCACCTGAGCCTCAATGATAGATTTATCATCAAATACGGTAGTATGAATTGTTTGATAACCATTCTCTTTAGGAACTGCAATATAGTCTTTAAATCTCGATATTAATGGGCTAAAATTTAAATGTATAATACCAAGAGCTCTATAACACTCAAGAGGTTTTTCTACCAAAATTCTTATAGCTAAAAGATCTAAGACCTCCTCTATAGTTATACCCTTTCTCTGCATTTTTAGATAGATTGAATAGTGATGCTTTATTCTCTTTTGCAACTCAAAACTACCATCTATGAAACCATTATTTATAAGCAGTGTATGGATTTGAGAAATAAAATGATTTAGTTTTAATTGAAACTGCTGAGAGTGCTCTTTTAAAAATTTATCTATCTTTTCATACTCCTTTGGCATAACTATAGAAAATGATATATCCTCTAAAACATTTTTTATAGTTGAGATTCCTAGCCTATGAGCTATAGGAGCATAAACTACCAATGTCTCTTCTGCTACTCTTTTTTGTTTTTCCAATCTTAATGCATCAATTGTTAAAATATTATGCAATCTATCACAAAGCTTTATAACTAAAACTCTCACATCCTTAATAGATGCTACAAGCATCTTTCTAAAAGATAGTGCAGAATTTGCTAACTTTACTCCAAGATTTGAAGGTGCTAAATTTTCATCTCTTATCTCTACAATTTTTGTCAAACCTTCAACCAAGTTAGCAATAGAATTGGAAAACTCATCTCTTATCTGCTCTATTGTACACTCTGTATCCTCCACAACATCATGTAAAAGTGCAGCTACAATCATCTCCTTGTCGCCACCATAATTGGCAACAATATATGCTACTAGTATTGGATGTACTGCATACTCTTCACCACTTTTTCGGTATTGCCCTTCATGATAGAAGATACAAAAGTTTAGAGCCTTTTCGATAGTTTCATCAAACTCTACTTTGTAGTATAGCAGTTTTCTTGCATCTTCAATGCTTTTGCAAGATTTTACCTCTTGAATTAGATTTGTCAATATTTAATTACTTTTTTTCGTAATTTCAGTTAAATCAAGTCTATCTTGAGCAATTTCCATCAATGCAATATCTGTAAACTTATATCTCTTCTTATCGATATCTATCATTGGCTCTGCTCCTGCACTAAGTTCCTCTACTCTTTTTGCTACTGCAATTGAGAGTAAATATCTATCATCATTTAAATTTGCTAAAGCTTTAGCTGTTATCTTTTCAAGTCTCATGTTTTTTCCTTTTTATCTATTTATTTTACTACTGAACATCCATCTAAATCGCCATTTTTTATAATATTTAAAAGATTTCCCTCTTTAAACATATTGCAAACAACAATAGGCAGAGAGTTATCTTTTGCTAAAGCAATAGATGTATCATCCATTACTTTTATATTATCTTTTAATGCATCATCATAGCTTAACCTATCAAGCTTTTTTGCATCGCTATATCT
>JALVXV010000003.1 GCA_027038235.1 Campylobacterales bacterium
AAAGGCTTTTGTATGATAAATTTGGCGAAGTAAGATGTAAAGAGCTTATGGATTCGCTTAAAAATAGTGGCTTTTATAAACTTACAAAAGATGAGCATGAGAGTTTGCAAAAAGATTTTAGAGGATATTACTGTAGTGATGATGAAACAAAGCACTATATAGCAGAGTACTCCGTAAAAAATTATCTTTTAGATCCCCATACTGCAACTTGTATCAAAGCTTATGATGATATAAAATGTTCAAGACGAAAAACTATCATCTGTTCAACAGCACAGTGGACAAAATTTGCTCCTGCAGTTATGAATGCTATAAGTTGTGATCATAAGAGAAAATTTTCTGATATAGAGGCACTTAAAAGTATATCAAAAATTTTAAATACCAAGATACCTAAAAGTATATTAAACCTCTTTGATGCACCTATCCTTCATAAGATAGTTGTGGATAAAGAGAGGTTAGAGGATGAAATTTATAAGTTTTTAGGATAGTGGTATCTCCTTTTTAGGAACTGATAGATAAAACCCTTGAAGGTAGTCAAAATCTAGCTTCTTAGCAGATTCTAAAACCTCTTCAGAGTGGATAAATTCTGCTACAGTAGCGATATTTAACTCTTTTGCAAAGATGATGATGGATTTGACAATCTTATAAGATATTATAGAGTTTGGCAAATCCTTTATCAAGCTACCATCTATCTTGATGATATCTATAGGAAGTTGTTTAAATACCTCATAATTTGCATAGCCACTTCCAAAATCATCTAATGATATTGAAACACCATATGATTTTATCTCATATATCCGCTTTCTTAAAGCACTAATATTTTCAATCTTCTCATACTCTAACAATTCGATCGTCAAAAATGATGCATACTCTTTGTATCTATTTATACTATCTATAAGTAACTTATATATCTTATTGTCTAAAATGTCTGAAAAGTTTAGATTGATACTTATATGAACATTTAACCTCTTTATCTCCTGAAATACACTATTTATCACAATTTGGGTTAATTCAGTATAAAGTGTTGTTGCAAATATTTTATCTAAGAAAAGATATGGAGTGATAACTTTATTATCTTTTTGTATCAATCTTACTAGAGCTTCATACTTTAAAATCTTCTGTGTAGTTTTGCTATATATTGGCTGATAGTAGCACTCTATCGCATTATTGTCAAATGCCTCTTTTATCTCTGCAATAGATAGTTTATTTAAACTATTTTTATCTTTTTGCTCCATTCTTATACAATTTCTACCATCCCTTTTTGCTAAATATAGCATCTCATCAGCATATTTTATAGCTTGATCTATACTCTTAAAATTTTTTGGATATTTATTTATTCCTATAGAGACTGTTATTTGAATAACACGATCTTCAAAGATAAATTTTGTCTCTTCAACTCTATCTTTTATCCTATTTGCTATCTGTTCGGCAATATCTATATTCTCATTAGTTTCTACAAAGACAAGAAACTCCTCTCCTCCATAGCGAAAGAAAATATCACCATCTCTTATAGTCTGCCTTGTAACATCTGCAAAACCTGCAAGTACAACATCTCCTGCTTTATGGCCATAATTATCATTTATCTTTTTAAAATAGTCTATATCTATCATCAATATCTGATATTTATCTATATTTTCTTCATCTAAAAATGCTCTTAGATAGTGTCTATTGTAAGCTTTTGTTAGAGTATCTATATAGCTCTCTTGCTTTATTTTGTAGTTGATATACAACTCCAACAAAAAGATAAGTGCTAAGATAAATATTGCTAAAAAGATAAATATAAAATAGATATCCAATGGCTTAATAGTCTCTTTTATCTTGTTTTTTAAATTAAATGAAAAATCTATCGCTAAAATTGCCTCAGTTTTGCCATCTTGGACAATAGGATGAAGATATGTCGTCCAAAGCATATCTATATCTTTTTGATAAAACACTCTATCTTTTTTAGTTTTGTATGCCCTATCCCACTCCTCTTGTTTTACATTTAGAGGCTGGTCAAGTTCACCTCTATCTTTAAAACTACCATCAACAAGATATCTATACACCCCATTTTTATCTCTATAAAGGATATAGACATACTGTAAAGAGTCTGTAGATATAGTAGAGATAATATTTTCTATATATTTTCTAAGTTTACTATCTGAGTGCAACTGCTCAACTATAGAGTCTTTGCTAATACTATTTTTTATATTTTTATCAATATTATTAACAAAACCTCTTGTAAGGTTGATAATAAGCTTATCTATATTTGTATCCAAATCCTTCTTGATCGTATCAATAGAGAAATACATATATACAAATGTAGCAAATATAATAAGCATAATAGCTGCATAAATTTTTGTAAATTTTTTAAAACTCATCTGCTTTCCTGTATATACATACTAAAGTTTTTTGGCAACTCTATACCATATTTGGATAAATTTCTCTTTATAAATATGATATTTGCTCTTCCTTTTTGCCAGTAAAAACCGCCTATAACCCTATCTTTATATTTTTTAGTAAGATAATATTTTCTCACAAAAATAGGTCTATCTATATCAATATCCACATAATGATTCAATATTAATATATCGGCTTGTTTTGGATTTTCTACAAAGATAAATCGTCTCTTTTTTAAATTATGAAAATTATCTCCATCATCTACCCAAATCTTAACAATCTTTTTATTTTTATATATTGATGAAAATATTTCATTATATATTTTTTGCTCAATATCTTGTACAGAGGCAAACAGATAAAGAGATAATATGATAACAGATATAACTTTTTTCAAAACAGATACTCTATATTTAACCAAAATTTTTGCTCAACTAGAGCAATAGGGTATGATATACCACGATATGCCTGTTTAAGCCCCTTTTTTAAGATATTTTCTCCTCTTACTCCAATGGATAAGTCTTTGCTAAAATGGTATTTTATAGCTGAAGTCCAATCATAAGAATCTTTTATCTCAATCCCAAAAGATTTATAAGGGCTTTTGTAAACTAATTCATTATAAAGATCAAACTTATCAAAACTATTAAATACTCTTGCTATAACACCATATTTTGGAGAAAATAGCTTTGGTAAATTGCTCTTGCTATCATGAAATGTAATATCAAAATTATTATCACCATCAAAATCATAATGATAGCTCAATTCAAAAATTCTATTTCTTGATTTAAATCCATAAATGTTAGCATATCCATCTGGATTGATAGGATTGTAAAATATGGGGTTTTTAGCAGTAGTGCGACCTAAAACAAATTTTATATAACTATTATCAAATTTATACCTATTTGTAAAGAGAATAATTTCATTATCAGGTATAGATATTTTGCTATTTACCTTATATGGCACCCTTAATGGATAAACTATCTGATATGGTTGCACAGGTACAAAAGATTTGGTATATGACAATCTGCTTAAAAATTTGCTATCTTTATACTCTAGGGCAAATTTATAATAGAGCTTATCAAATCCTTTTATATCTTTTTGGTATCTTTGATACTCCTGCTTAGCTAAAGTTATAAAAGAGATATTTTTACTAAATTTATGAGTGTATTCACCATAAAGAGCATAATATTTTATACTATTTTTAATTTTATTGTTATAAAAAATTGAACTATTTTTGCTATTGAACATATCCCCTTTTATATTCATAGTTTTATACTTATAAAATCCACCTAGCAAAAGAGTATCTTTATCTCCTAAATATGTCATCTTATCAAGAGTAAAAGAGTATATATCATCTTTAGCTTGAGAGCTATAATTTGTAACAAATATTCCATGAACATTTAGTAAATTTGGATCTATAGAGTTTCTACTTTGCTCTATACTGTCAACAGAAACCTTTACTTTATAGTTATTTAAAAAAGTTTTTGATAGTTGAAAGTATTTATGCTTTACATTCATATTGCTACCATTTGGTGTTTGAAAGAGCCCTACATCTATAAAACCGCCACTTTTTTTATTCATTGCTCCAATTTCAAAGAGCCACTTATGATACTCTACATTTGTATAAAAGTTATACTCTTTATTATCTCTATCATAAACATATCTTTTTCCCATAAACTGTTTATAATGTTTATCATTATTTATATCTCTTAAATTTCCAAAAATAAAATAGGAGAGATCATCATTAATAACATTTGCATTATAGAGATTTAATATTGATGAACCTTTGCCATCAACCATAACTCTTATCTTGCTTCCTACCTCTCTACTAGCAAGTTTGGTATATAATTTTATAACAATATGGGCTATTTCACTACCAAATCTTATAGAGGATGTACCCTTATATATCTCGATATGATCTATATAATCAAGATCTATATCCCCCCAATTTAAAAAGCCACTCCCATAAGTAGTAGAGGATATATCATGGTCATTTATAAGAATCCTAACAGCTCCTGAAGGAAATTCGCCATATGAAGATATAGATATAGTTGGAATATTTATAAGATTTAGATAGAGATTTATTTGTGGAACAGTCTTTAGTACATCTCTTAAATTTTTTGCTTGCATTTTATCAAGCATCTCTCTAGTATATAAGTAGAGCAGACCACTCACATCTTTTTTGGTTTTTTTAGAGAGCTTAGACTCTTTTACATATTTTTTCAAAAGTATCTGTAAATTATGATCATCTGCTTTAGCTATACCAACAAAGAAAAAAATAGAGAATAAAGATATAAAAAATAGCTCTTTTTTTGTTGGCATTCACACCCTTTTTTCATATTTTTGCTATTTGATTAAGAAAATATTGTCATAATCATTTTATTTTAATATTTTTAATATTTAATAATGCTTAAAGGCATCTTTAAAAATCCTTCACCTATTTTTATCAAATCTTTAAATTTATGAAACTGATATGTTTTATACTCATAAGTTTTTGGCTCTATCAAAAAAACTCTTTTACCACTTAGTTGCTCTTTTATTAGTTTTGTTTGGTTATAAATTAGCAGTCGCATCGATTTTTCAAACATTTCAAGCACATTTACTGTTTTTAAAAAATTATCAGGTATATCTTCTTCAAAAGAGTTAAAACCAAGTACATCAATAGCTAAAATAGTCTCTAAACTTGCCTCTTTTAACCCCAAATTTTCACACAAAAATCCATCCACATAAACACTATCACCTATCTTTTTTTCACTAAATATTCCCGGAATTGCCATAGTTGCTAGTAGTGCATCTTTTATCAATATATCATCTTTTAAGCTAAAAACCCTCTTTTGTCCATTTGAGAGTTTAGTGGCTATCAATTTTAATGGTATTTTGCAATCAGCTATCCTCTTGTTACCAAAAATTGATATAAAAATCTCCTCTACTTTAGAGCTATCTATGATTGAGTT
>JALVXV010000004.1 GCA_027038235.1 Campylobacterales bacterium
CACCTTTGGAAACCTAACCAACAAAAAGATAAGTAACCATACCAACATGGAGCTAGAGTAGTGATTTCGGGGTCGGGGTTTGACTTTTGACTAATTCTTTGATATTATTTTATCAATTTAATTGAAGGAAGCTTATAGCTAGACGACCTCAAATAGAAAGTAGCGGTTTTCATCACAGTAAAAAAGTCAAAAGTCAAACACTGACCCCTCGATATTTTGAAGCTCTTTTTTTCTATGAAAAGGTGCTCCATCCCAAACAAGCAGAATATGATTCTCCTGATATTGTGCAATAAGAGCCTCAAGAAACTTCTTTGTAATAGCAACATTTACATCATTGAATCCTTTTTTGCAAAATTTGGGATAAAAAGATAATCAGTTGCTACCTTGTTGCGATCTCTTTAGTTTTAGTTTTTGCCATATTATTTGCCTATTGCTACAGACAACAATCCTAACACTCCACCAAAAATACCACCCCAAAAAACCAACCAGCCTAGATACTCATTTATCATATTTTTTACAATATCTTTAACCATAACAGGAGTTAACTCTTCAAGTCTTTTGTCAACAATTTTTTCTATTTTATCTATAAGATCACTACTTATAGTGGAGTGTGTTAAGCTACTTTGTAGCATTTTATTAAAGGTGTTGGAACTAACTATAGAAAGCATTGAGGATTTGAGTTTTTTGATAAATATCTCTTTAAGTGGCTCTAAGGCTTTTTCACCCCCAAACATTGAGAGCATACTGCCAAAATTTGACTCCATTACACTTTGCTTTAGTGCTTCATAAGCAGGAGTAAAATCTGTTTTTTCTATAATAGGTGATAAATCTATCTTACTCTCTTCTTGGGCAAAAAAATTATCAAGTTGCTCTTTGGTAAAAAATTGATTTATTATAAGAGATTTGATAGAGCTTTTAAAAGATTCAAATTTTAAAGCAATGATGCCCGAACCATATAAAAAAGGTACTTTTTCAAATAGCATATGAATAGCTAATTGATTGGTAATAGCTCCAGAAAATGCAAAAAGCCCAGCATAGTAGAGATAATCTTTTAAATTTTGGGGAGCATAAAATGAGATAAAAACTAAAAAAAGCGAAAAAAAGTTTATGAAAAAAACTTTGCTAAATTTCATTTATAAGTCATCTTCTGTTATGATATTTTTATCTTTTTCACACTCTTTTATAAGCTTAAAACACTTCTGTATCATATCTTTAATATTTCTATCTTTCTCTTTGCTTACAACTGCACCTTGAAAAATATTATCTAAGTGGTACAGATTGTATCTAGTTAAAAGATTTTTTTCAAGATTTAAGACAGCTTGAAAGGCAGTTTTTATATTTGTTCCTAAATAGAGAAAGAAGTGGTGGTACTTATCAATTTTGAGATGCTTGTCAGAATATCTAATAATAGGCTCAAAATCTATATCAAGTGTGATCAACTCTTCATTTAATCTAATAACTACAACACTAAAGCTCATGCCATATCTTTCGTAGTTATAATCATAGTACTTAAAAATTCCCTTATACTCTTCATAAAACTGTTCACTTTTCATATCATTTCCTTTTTTTAAAAGAGCTTACTACCAAATATAGTATCACCAATTGTAATCCCAAAGCAACTATATACAAATCATATACTTGTATCTGTTTTTGCATTATACCAAAATATTCTAAAATTTTATAAAAAATGTATGATATAACCAATCCCAAAAGATAACCCTTTTGCTTTGCAACATCAGCAAATGAAAGAAGTATGGTTTTTTTCAAAGCTATTGTTTCCATTCTAACAAGGTAACTTCCAAAGATAAATGTAATTTGATAACCGATATATACTATAAGTGCGGTGGCATAGGAGTAGTTTAAGATCAAAAAAGAGATAACAAAGAGTAGTACTGTTAGTTCAACAAACAAAGTTATATAAAAAAAGGATTTTATATTCATAATATTTTCATAAAATTTTGCTACAACTATCATGCCAATAGCTAAGGCAATTCCTCCAAGAGAGTAAATTGATGGCTTTAAGGGAGTATAAAGCACAAATATACCCCCTACAGTTAGCCCTAAAAAGAGTGAATTAAAAAATTTATACCAAAGATAATATCTATAATTTATCAAAATTTTGCACTCACTCCCACTAAGAATGTTCTCTCAAAATTTGTCGGATATACACCCAATCCTCCCCAGCCTTTAGCAAAAAGTGCATTTTTTTTATCAAAGATATTGTTTATTTTTGCAAAAAGGTTTAACTTTTTTAGCTTATAATTTATAGAAAAATCTGTCGAATTGTAGCTTTTCATTTTCCCTAAACTCTTATCAAAATCACTCATAGCATAAGCTTTTGACCTATAGGCATGAGATAAGAGCAAAGTTGTTTTGTAGTTTGGATTGTATCCTAAAGAGAGCTTTAGATTGTGTTTTGAAACTCCAGGAATTTCATTGCCCTCGATAGTAGGATTTGAGCTATTTTTCTTTATCTTTGTATTTACAAAAGAGTAGTTAACTTTTGCAAAAAGGTTATAATGGATATTATACTTTTCTTCTAGCTCCAAACCATACTTTTTTGTTTTATCAAGATTGGTGTTTGTCCAAGTTGTGCTATTGTAGTATATCTCATCCTTGACATTTGCATAAAAAATATCTACCTTTAGCTTATGGGGGTATTTAAAATAATTATATCCTATTGTATAATTGTCAACCTTCATAGGCTCTATAAATGCATTAAATCCTCCACCCCAAGTAAAAAATCTATCAATATCTGGAGCTTGAAAAGAGTGGTTGAAATTTATAAAAATTGAACTTCTTTTTGATATTTTGTAATTATATCCAAATTCATAAGCATTAAGATACTCATTTTGAGATAGATCTTTTAGACTACTATGATATAGATACTCTACTTTCTCTCTTCTTAAGCCTGTAGATATAGTATGCTTATTTTTGCTATAGCTTAAATCACCCCAAATAGCAAAGTTATTCTTTTTTGTTACATTGGTTGTAGTCTCTCTTTTACCATCAAACTTTTGCACACCAAAGGCTATTTTTAGGCTATTTTTAGAGTAGCTTATCTTTGAGTTATAGCTATCATAATCATAGCTACTTAAATTGCCCCAAGTAATAAAGTTTGATTTTTTATTTTCATTGTTAGCTTTAAAATCAAATGAGAAATTATCATTTATGATATACTTTAAACCATAGTTTAAAACATTATCTTTAAAAGCCTGTTTGGTAAAACCATTGGGGGATAATTTTGGATTGTTATAATATTGTGCCATTGTGATAGAGTTTGCATACTTCACATCTATATTGGAAAAAGTTTTACCTATATAAATTTGCAAAGCATCACTTGGCTTGATAGTAAGCTTTAAGCCTTTATTTGTATCTTCACTATCATTTTTTTTGCCTGTTGTAGTATCAATTCTATCTCCATCACTTAAAGTTTTATTGAAAAAGCCAGATAGTGTAAAATACTTTCTATCTAAACCAAAGTTAAAACTTCCATGTCTTAAATCATGACTTCCATAATAGCTCTCAAAACCTAACCCAGTAAAATCTTCTGTAATGATATTGATAACTCCTGCATTTGCTCCATCTCCATACTCAACTGAGCCACTACCTTTTAATATCTCTATTTTTTTAATATTTTCAAGCGGAATGGATGAAAGAAGTTGTGGCGACATGTCTATATTGTTCAGTCTTCTGCCATTAACTGTTATTACTATATTTTCATAGCCATCACCTATGCCATATCCTCTTAAGTCAATCCTAGGAACAAATTTGTTGCCGTAAGATGATGATATATTTAGTGATGTTTGAGTGTTGATAAACTCATATAGATCTTTAGAGTGGGAGTTTTTTATATCTTTTTTTGTATAAATCTCAGATGCAAATGTCGCATCAACCTCTTTAACCTCAACCTTTTTCGATATGATGATAGGCTCCTCCATCTCATCACTATCTTTTCCTATCTTTTTATGAAAAGAGTTATTTTGCACATCGACTACACTTTGAGTATCAGCAGCTAAAACTGCTCCTGCACTAAAAGCTAATATCGCAGCCAATGAAAAATATCTCTTTCCAAAACCTTTTGGACTTCTCAATTTTTCTCCTTTGTTAGATTGTTATTTTTTAAAATATTGTATAACTCAGCCTGACTTAAATTTTTTAGCTTGATGGGAAAATTCTTGAAGAACAATTATGCTACAACTCATCTATCAACTCATCCAAAGTTTGAAGTTGGTCAATTTTTTTTGGTGAATTTAGTACTTCCTTCAACTCTTTACTAGATTTGCCAAAGCTTTTATAAAATTCTTGAGTTTTAGGAAATTTTGAACCTATTTGCTGTTTTTGAAGTTGTTTAACAGAGTGCATATAAACCCTCCTTCTTATATCAATATTATATAATTTTTTATATAATATTGTCAAATATATTTATACTAAGCTCTAAAACCTCAATCCTACATCCTGTATGCTAAACCTTAAAATAGATTGCCTCTTTATGGTGAAACACAAGTGCCGAAGTTGTTTGTTCAGGATGCATTTGATAAGTTTCACTTAAAGTGATACCAAACTCTTCAGGTTTTAAAAGATCAAAGATAAGCTTATTGTCAGCTAGATTTGGACAGGCAGGATACCCAAAAGAGTATCTACACCCTTGATAAGCAGACATTTTAACATCTCTTAGAGTGTGTCCTTCATTATGAGCGATACCAAGTTCTAGCCTTATTTGTTTATGTATCACCTCTGCTAAAGCTTCAGCTAATTCTACACTAATGCCATGAATTAAGTGATACTCTTTGTATTTTCCATTCTTAAAAAGCTCTTGTTCATATTGGCTAAATCTCTCTCCAGCACTTACACAACTCAAAGCTAAAACATCATGCCTACTAGGCGATAGATAGTCGCTTAGGCATCTATAAGGCTTTTTTCTTTGTCTTGGAAGATGGAGTATCTTTTTTGCTCTTTGTTTTATATCTTCTAGTGGCTCTTTATTTGCCTCTTTTTCGCTAAAGTATCCTTCGCTCTCATCAAAGAAGTATATATCATCCTCAAAACCACGAACCGGATAGTAACCATATATCAGTGTCGGCTTAAATAGATCAAGTCTCTCAATATCTCTTTTTACTCTCTCATAAAGAGGCCAAAGCTCCTCATCTCTTTGTCTTTGTTTTTCTTCTTTGCTTTTTCCTTTGTTTGTATATCCCCAAGCTCTCGTAAAAAGCATTTTATGATTTATCCACTCGTAAGCTATCTCTTTTACATCAGTTTTAAGCACTCTTCTACCCCAAAAAGGAGGAGTAG
>JALVXV010000005.1 GCA_027038235.1 Campylobacterales bacterium
TCATATATGACTCAAAAGGTAAAAGGGTTGGTACTAAAGAGCCGACCCTAAAACTTGCAAAACCAGGCGACAATAGACCTCTTGGAACTCCATATTTTATCTCAAGAGAAGTTCCATGTTTTATGTGCGATGATATACCTTGTGCAGTTGCTTGTCCTAGCGGAGCACTTGATATAAAAGCATTGGTCAATAAAAAAACGAAAAAGCCTGATATTACAAAAGCTAGAATGGGTTTAGCAGTAGTTCATAAGGAGAGTTGTATAGCTTACTGGGGATTGCAATGTGATGCTTGTTATAGAGCATGTCCTTTGATGGGTAAAGCACTTACCATTGATATGCAGATGAACAAAAGGACAGGAAAACATGCATTTTTACTTCCTGTTGTTCATAGTGATTATTGTACCGGTTGCGGTTTATGTGAACATGCTTGTGTGGTTGAAAAAGCTGCGATTTTTGTACTTCCTTTAGAGTATGCAAAAGGAGAGGTCGGTACCCACTATGTAAAAGGCTGGGATAGTGGTGATCAGCAAAGAGTAAAAGATGCAAAAGAGATTCATACTATTAATGAAAGAAGTAAGAAGAAGGCAGTTGATAAATTAAATGACTTAGGAGACCTATTGCAATGAAAAATTATACATTTTTAATAGCTAGAAGAGTTGTTCAAGTCGCTATCATACTGCTTTTTGTTGCTGGTAACTATTATGGTTGGAATATATTAACAGGCAATCTTAGCACATCTTTGCTGTTTGGAATTATCCCACTAAGCGATCCTTATGCAGTTTTACAAATGTTTATAGCTGGTGCAGTTATATCATCAAATCTACTTATAGGAGCTATAATCATAACTCTCTTTTATGGGCTATTTGCTGGAAGAGCATTTTGCTCTTGGGTCTGTCCTATAAATATTGTAACAGATGCAGCAAATTGGACTAGAAGAAGATTTGGTTTTGATATGATAACCAAAAAGACCCCTATTAGTAGAACAGCTAGATATTGGGTCATAGTTATTAGCTTGGTATTGTCATACTTTTTAGCATTAGCAGCTTTTGAGTTTATTTCACCCATCTCTATAGTGCATAGAGGAGTAGTATTTGGCATGGGATTTGGTTGGGCAATGGTAGTTATCATCTATCTTTTTGATCTATTTGTTTTGAAAAATGGTTGGTGTGGACATATCTGTCCATTGGGAGCTTTTTACTCCACAATAAGCCGTTTTAGAGTGATAAAAGTTAAGCATGATAGCGAAGCTTGTACATCTTGCATGAAGTGCAAGGTAGTATGTCCTGAAAACCAAGTTTTGCATATGATTGCAAAAGAGAGTATGCCTGTGCTTTCTGGGGAGTGTACAAATTGTGGTAGATGTATAGATGTTTGTGATGATAATGCATTGGGATTTTTTTTAAAAATAGAGAAAAATTAAAAAGGAGAGAAAGATAATGAAAAGAACAACTAAAATATTACTTAGTGTAGCAGCTATAGGGTTGTTTGCAGTTGGGTGTGCTACAACAAGTGGAACACTCAGCGATGAGTCGCTAAGCTTGAGAAAGGCACCTGTACATACTGAAAGTACAATAAAGTTGCAAAATGTAACTTATTCAAAAGCTGCCCCAGGTCAAGCTAAAACATATGAGAGATCTTATGTAAATGCACCACCCCTTATACCTCATAGTGTTGAAGGATTGGTACCTATAACCAAGAAAAATAATGCATGTCTAGGGTGCCATTTACCAAGTGTTGCACCATCAGTTCATGCAACTGCAATTCCAAAGTCTCATTTTATCAACTTTAGACCAAAAGAGATTATAAAAAATGGCAAATTGGTAAAAGAGGGTAAGGTAGTTGCAAAGGTTAATGGTGGAGCAAATGATGTGTATGCCCAACATACAAATAAGCTCTATCCAGGAAGATATAATTGTACTCAATGCCATGTTGTACAGGCAAATGTAAAACCTTTGGTTACAAATAATTTTAAGCCAGACTATACAAGTAGTGAAGCTACAAAAAGATCAAATCTTGCAAATACCTTTAATCAAGGTGTAGATACTACAAAATGATGAAAAGAAGAGAGCTATTTAGCTCTCTTGCTTTTAATAAAAATAGGCAGGGGAGTATCAAAATCAGACCACCATACTGTAGTGATGAGTCTGATTTTGATAACTGTATAGAGTGTGGCGGAAAGTGTGCCATAGCTTGTGAAGAACAAATTATTACTATTGAAGATGATAAGACTCCTATATTAGACTTTAAAAAGGGTGGTTGTACATATTGTGATAAGTGTGCTTTGGTTTGCGAATATAATCACTTAAAGCTTAAAGATAAAAAGTTGATTAATGCAAAAATAAAAATTGATATGCTAAAATGCCTAAGTTGGCAAAAGACAATGTGTTTTAGCTGTAAAGAGGTCTGTTTAGAAGATGCGGTTAAATTTTTGGGACTCTTTAGAGCTGAGATTGATTATGATAAATGCACCAATTGTGGCTTTTGCATAAAGGTATGCCCAGTTGATGCGATAAAGGTGGAGTAAATGCCTGTAAAATTTATAGCAACGATAAAAGAGAGTGGATTGGGTAGTTGGTATATTGAACTAGTTGATACATTTGACAATAGAAAAGCTATCTGTAAAAATATGGCACTTTTTGAAGATGCCATTGAGCAGATGGGTGATGATTATGGTGGAGATATAGAGGTGGAGTGGAGAAAAGATGATAATGTAACAGCTGAACATTTTGAAGAGGTCAAGATGGAGATGGCTAAATACCAAAAGAGATATAATGAGGAAGTGTTAAATGGCTAAAATTTTTACTATTATTTTGCTATGTTTTGTAAGTTTGTATAGCAAAGAGATTGTATCTAAAAATATGATCAATGTAAATGGTGAAGTGATAGATATGTTGATAAAAGATCAAAAGATATATGCTACTACTGATAATGGAAAAGTAGATATATTTGATTTGAAAACTAAAAAACTTATAAAAGAGATACAATTTGAAAAGATAAAGGACTTTTTTGGAGATATGAATAATCCTAGAGTCTTTTCAGTAGATGTAATGAGTGAAAATATACTTTTAGCTTCCCAAGGAACTAAAGGTTTTAGCAGGGTTTTTTTATATAAAAATGATAAATTTTATAAGCTTTTTGATGAAAATGATGCAATGGCGATAATGAAGGTAAAGTACTTTACAAAAGAGAAAATTCTTATAGCCTTACTTAGTTCAGAAATTATACTATATGATTTGAAAAATAAGAAGGTTATCTATGATAAGCAAATATCTGCATCAAAATTTTCTGATTTTAGACTAAACAAGGATAAAAGTAGATTGGTTTTAAGTGATGAGAGTGGAAGTGTGAAACTAGTCGAGACAAAAACAGGAAAAATTTTAAAAACTTTTAGTGGTCAAAATTTGGATAATGTTTATCAGCTTGACTATAAAAATCATATTATTGCTGTTGCAAGTAAAGATAAAAGATGTGGTATATATAAAGAGGATGGAGCTTTAGCTTATCATAAAAAGAGTGATTTTATTGTTTATGCTACAGGTTTAAGTCCGATGGGAAAATTGTGTGGATATGCAAGTAATAGCAAAAATGATATTACTATATTTGATGTTTATACTAAAAGTAATCTTTATACATTATCTCACAACAAAAACCCTATATCAAATATCATCTTTTTAAATGAAAAGCAGATAGTAACAAGTGATAAAGATAAAATAAAATTTTGGAGTTTAAAATGAATATATCAAGCATAGTTGTTCAAACAAGACCTGAATATTTAGATAGTGTCTTAGAAGATATAAAAAAGTGTGAGGTTTGCGACTATCATTTTCACGATGAAAAGGGAAGAATAATTGTTACTATTGAGGGTAAAGATGTCTCAGAAGAGTTAGGAAAATTAAGAGTAATAGAGCAGATACCTCATGTCATAGCAGCAGATATGCAGATGAGTTACTCCGAAGAGGAGCTTGAGAGACATTTAAGAGTCCTAGATAGTGCAGAGGCTGTTCCAAAGGTACTTCAAGGCGATACAACTAAAATAGATCCCGCAACTGTTATATATAATGGAGATCTAAAAAAGAAAGATATATATGAGTTTGCAAAAAAACATAAAGTATAAAGGAGACCTCTAAAAGAGGAAAAAGATGAGACACTTTTATAAAATAGTTATCTTTGTATCTATATTTTTATTTGTTGGGTGTGGTTTTCATAAGGTACAATATACAAATCGTACACAATTTATCTCTTTAAGTCCCTCTCAAGAGGTGAGACTTGGCCTTCAAGCAAGTGAGCAGATCAAGAAAAAAAATAGGGATTTTTTAGATAGAGATAGAGAATTTTTAGCAAGAGTGAAAAATATAGGAAGAAGGATTGCAAAAGCTGCCAATAGAGATGATTTTAATTGGGAGTTTCACACTATTTCAAAAGATATACTCAATGCCTTTTGTCTTCCTGGTGGAAAGGTCTTTGTATATAGTGGTATCTTAAAAGCTGCACACAATGATGACCAACTTGCAACAGTAATTTCTCATGAAATTGCTCATGCTATTGCTAGACATGGTGCTGAGAGGGCAAGTATGAATCAAGTATTGGGGATTGGTGGTCAAGTACTTTCGATCTTAGTAAGCAATAAAGCCCCAATCTATCAAGATACCTTTGCTCTTGCTTATGGCTTTGGTACAAATTATGCTCTTATGATGCCATATAGCAGAACTCATGAGCTTGAGGCAGATAAGATTGGTCTAATTTTGATGAAAAAAGCTGGATATGATACAAGAGAGGCTTTAAAATTTTGGGAAAATATGAGTAAAGTAAGCGGTAGGCCTAAAAATGCAAATGACTTTTTTTCCACACATCCAAATAATAAAAAAAGAGTGGAACAAATAAGAAAGTTTAATGAAAAATATGCAAGATAGAGATGCCCTAATAGCCTTTTAAGATTTTTTTAGGAAAAAATGGTTGAAATCACTAAGTTGAAGCAAATAGTGTAGATAAAATTGGTAAAAAATAGTATAATACACTTTTTATTTTGACTAAAGGCTTCTCTTTGTTGTCCAATCTAAATATTACCAATACCATATCAAAACTATTTGGAAGGTTTGCTTCATATAGGTTTATCTTTCCTGTACAGTATATTATCAATCTAATATATGTAAAAAGCTTGGGGGTAGATCTACAAGAGTTTGAGCCACTTAGTTACTATAAAAGCTTAAATGAACTCTTTACAAGAGAGTTAAAAATCGATAGAGAGTTTGATAAAACAGATAAAACAATAATTTCGCCAAGTGA
>JALVXV010000006.1 GCA_027038235.1 Campylobacterales bacterium
ATCCTATTGCAAAATTTGAGTTAGATAATGTTTGGATATTTTACTCTAATATTATATAGAGAATGCTTAGAGATAGATATCTTGAAAGTTATTTTTTGGTGTGGGTTTACTTTATCAAACTCTCATCGAGCTTCAAAGCTTCATTGCTCATGATACCTATTCCTTTATCTAGTATATTTTGGGCTATCTCTTTAGCATCTTCAAGTGAGTGCATATAGGCTGTACCACATTGATAGATGTTTAGTTCAGGTATATCATCTTGGGATTTTACTTGCAATATATCTTTCATAGACTTTTCCCAAGCTATTACAACCCTACCCTCATCAGGATTTCCTATAACACTCATATAAAAACCTGTTCTACACCCCATAGGTGATATATCTATGATCTCTACATCGTCGCTATTTAAATGATCTCTCATAAAACCTGCAAAAAGATGCTCTAGGGTGTGAGTACCTTCAGGAGAGAGTATCTCTTTGTTTGGCTTACAAAATCTAAGATCAAATACAGTAATAGTATCTCCGCAAGGTGTCTTCATATGTTTTGCTACTCTTACCGCAGGAGCTGGCATCTTGGTATGGTCAACCATAAAGCTATCTAACATCGGCATAATTTCCATCCTTTTGTTAATTTTTTAGATATTATAGTATAATTATAGAAAAATAAAGGTTAAAGTATAAATAAAGCTTAGAGCTGAGTGCTTAGAGCCTAGGGCATTTTTAACTCTTAGCTCTATGCTCTTGGCTCTAAGCTTAAAGGAGATTTAAAGGTGAAACTATTACTTATAGGTGCGGGCAACATGGGCGGAGCAATGCTACAAGGGCTTAAAGAATATGATATAACAGTCGTAGAAAAGTACAAGCCAAGAGTCAAAGAGCTAAAAGAGCTTTATCCAAATATAAAAATAGTTGATGAGATACCAAATCTTGATGGACTTATAGTGATACTTGCTATAAAACCTCAAACTTTATCTTCACTTCAAACAGTTGGAACAGCAAAAGCTCTTATATCTATACTTGCTGGAGTAAATCTAAAAAGGCTAAAAAACTCAATCAAAGCAAAAAGCTACATAAGAGCTATGCCAAATATCGCTGCACTCAAGCAAAAGGCTGTCATTTCGCTCTGTGGAGATAAAGAGATGAAAGATATAGCTTTAGAGATATTAAGCAGCATAGGTAAATGCTTTTGGCTTGAGAGTGAAAAAGAGCTTGACATTGCTACTGGCATTGGTGGTTCAGCTCCTGCTTGGATGGCACTTGTAGCTGAAGCATTAAGCGATGGAGCGGTAAAACTAGGGCTTAACAGAGCTGTTAGCTACCAATATGTCGCATATCTTTTTGAAGGAATAGGTGAACTTTTAAAAGATGAACATCCAGCTCTTTTAAAAGATAAAGTAACTTCTCCCGGAGGTACAACCGCAGCAGGTGCAGCAAAACTTGAAGAGGGAAAAGTAAGAGATGCCTTTATAAAGGCTATGGAAGAATGTTATAAAAAAACTCAAGAACTTTAATTTTGAAATGTGCACTTAAGCTTTTTTTAGTATAATTTTCTCTTATTTTATAAAATCAATAAATGAGGAGAGGAAATGGAAAAAGTTATATGTCATGTATGCCTTAGCGAGTCAAATGAAAATGACAATAGAGTATATCTAAAGTCAATCTGTAGAGGTGAAGAGGTTTATGTATGCACCTCTTGCATACCGCAGGTCATCCATGGAAGTGGAGATGTTGTAAAAACAAAAGAGGAAGTTAAAAAAATCCTTGATAAATAATCGGTAGTTACCTACCGATTATTTGCTCAAGCTCTTTCATGTCAATACCGGAAGATATAATGCGTCCATTACTATCTCTTAGTAAAAACATAGGAGGAGTTCTCCATCTTAGAGCTCTTAGTAAAATTTTGTAAAAATCTTTATTAAACTTTACTACCACTACATTGCCTTTGCAACTTTTATACTCATCTATTTTTTCATCATAATTTATCATGACTAGATATAGAGTATCAGACTTTAGGTTTGATTTGCAAAGAGTATCAAATATCTTATGATTTGCATACAGAAATAGTATCTTTTTGTTATCAAGATTTTTATCTTTTAGATGAAAACCTTTTTTTGTTAATTGCAATAGAATAGGTTTATTATCTCTTGTTAAAAAGGCAAATTTTCCTCTTTTGTTAGCATAAATTATTTGGAGAATTTTTTTATTGCCACTTTGCAGAGCATAATCAAATGCACTCTTACCCAACTTATCCTTTATGCCTCTTTTTGCATGTCTTTGACTTAGTATCCTTACCATGTCATCATCGCCATTTATAGCTGCTAACATCAAGGGAGTTTTGCCATCTTTTTTTGATATAGCATTTACTTCAGCTCCCTCTTTTATCAATAGTTTTGAAAAGTATCTATCTCTATCTATCCTCAATGATAAAAGCAAAGGTGTATCGCCCTCTTTATTGGGCATATCTAAAATATCAAAACCATCTATCATACTTTTTGCTAAAGATTGATTGTAGTAGCAATTTTGCAAAGATAGGGCTACTTTTGTTAGTGGTGTTTGCCCATCTTTGTCATATATCTTTAAATCGGGTTTTCTCTTTAACAATTGTTGCAATTTTTCATAGTTCGCTTTTGAACACTTGTTAAGATATAAAAAAATATCACCACCTGCCCAAGAGAAACAAAAACTAAATAAAACTAAAAAAATAAACTTTTTCATCTAAAAATCCTTTGGATTAAGCGACCAGAAGCTCTTAACTCTTAGCTCATGGCTTATGTTTGTGTCAAATGGTTGAGATGAGAGTTTTATCATAATTTCTCCTACAACATCAAAAATAGTGTCCTAAGGGCATTAGCACCCAAACTTTTAGGTTCAACTCCTACAGTTTTTAAAGCCCTTTCATAGACAAAGAGCATTTTAGCAAAAATTGCCTCAAAAGAAAGATTGGATGAAGATAGTAAACTCTCTTTTTTATTTTTGATATATTTTAGAGATTTGATAAGCTTTACAGATAGTTTTTCACCTCTTTGAAGTCTTTTTTGCAACTCAACTTGCCAATTGTTTTGCCAAGTAAGATATAAAAAATTGCCTCTTTTATCTCTTGCTACTTTTATCTTCCAAGCAACCGCTTGGAGTATCTCATAAGCTTCTTGGAGCTTATTTCCTTCATACTGCATAGCACTAAACTTATGAAAGCTTTTTGCTTCAAAACTCCAATAAAACATTTTATAAAGTCCTACCAAAAGATAATCCCCTCTATCTTTTATCTCATCTTTTGAAAAAGCTATCTTTAGATACTCTTTAAAACTAGTTTCATTCATTGTATGCACCAAAGGAAGAGATATGGTATCAGTACTATTTCTCATATCATTTTTAAGATACAAAAGCATATCTTTACTAAAAATTTCACTATTTCTTTTTTTAAGTTTAACCCCTAGTTGCAAAAGCATTTTATCCAAAGTTACAAAATACTCTTGCATCAAAGTTGCTCCACTTGTTTGAAAAACTCTATTGACAAAACTACTCTCTTTGGTAGCACACCCTTGCATAAAGAGTATCAAAATAAAAGCAGAAAAGATTCTTATCAATTATCAGCCTCATACTCTATGGTAAAGCTATAACTCTTATGAGAGGGTAGTGTGATAGTAAATCTTTTAAGATTACTTGCTATATTGCTATCTTTACAGATACCTTTACAGCTACTCTTTATGCTATAGTTGCCAAATATATTATAAAAGGTATCAAGCCTTATAACTCTATTTTCTTCATCTTCATTGGATATTTTAATATTTACTTTTGAGTAAATATAGTGATTATTTTTTGATGCTTTAAATGCAACTTGTTTTGCCTCTACTTTAATATCAAAAAATTTACCGATGTTTATATCTATATCATCATTTATAGGAGTTTTAGAGATCAAACTCTCTCCTGCAAAATGGCTTTTTAAGCTTTTATCTTTTTTATAAACTCTTATCTTTCCTCTTGGTAAGGGCAGACCAAGCCCTGAAGTTTTTCTATTTTTTATCTGGATGATATGAGAGAGTGAATACTTTTTTACCCCTCTTAGTGGATATATTGGCATATTCCACCTTAGTTTTGCAAATTCACTATATTTTACACTATTTTTTGAGATAAACTTTATCTGCTTTGAGCCTTGTTCGATACTCTCTTTGAAAGGGATTTTATATAGGTGAAATCCACTAAACGACTCCTCTTTTATCTTTGGAGTTGCTGCTTGAAATGCTACATTTTTTTTATACATCACAGGCTGGGATAGATCTCTATTTTTTACGATATTTACACTTCCAGCAATACAGTAAATATCCATATCCTTATAAGATATTCCACTACGATTATCTATAGTTATCCATCCTGTTAGTGTAGCTTTTTTTGCAAGATTTATCGTATAGTTTGCTCTCCATTTGACACCTCTAGTAAGATATGAAAGTTTTACGATTTGTTTACCTTTTTTGCCTTTAACTCTCCAAGTAAGACTAGGCTTAGTTAAAGATAACTCCTTTGGAAGTACAGGAAAAACAATATCTTTTAAAGATACAAGATAAACCCTACCGTTTTTATCTTTGATAGTTGCATTTGAGCTGCTAGATAGGATATATCCGTTTGCTAAAACTCTCTCATTCGCACTATTTGTCGGCTTAAAAAATTTAATCGGCAAAGTATGTTTTTTGTAGTATTCCAAAAGTACACTAGAATCCACTCTATTTTTTTCAAAAGTTTGAGAGTAAAGCAAAGTATCTTTATAGGAAAACTCAGGCAATACACTATCTATGATGATAGAGTCAGGCACACCTTCATAAACTATATAAGCACTCCCGTTTTTTTGAAGTTCAAACCTTTTGCTCTCTTGCACAAAAGCTATGCCGTTATTGTAAATGGTTATACTTCTTTGGTGTGGTGGACCCACAAAAACTTTTTGTGCTAAAAGCATAATGGTTAAACTCAATATTGTAAGAAATATTTTCATGTCATTGTCCTTTTGACCCAAATTTTACAAATATGTTAAAATTTTATAGTTTTTTTAACATATTATTTTGATATGTTAAAATTTTATAGTTTTTTACCCATATTATTATTTATTTATCTCTTTCTTAAGATGCTCAAATAACTCAATATTTATAAAATATCTATTTCTTCCTATTTTCACCTCTTTTAAAATACCGATATTGTCTAACTCTTTTAAATATTTAGAAGCTGTTTGTCTAGTCAATACCAATCTATCTACC
>JALVXV010000007.1 GCA_027038235.1 Campylobacterales bacterium
CCGTTAAAGCTACCAATATCCAAGAGTTTAAATTTAAGTCAAATAGAACAAATATAGTGCTTGGATACTATAAAGATGGAGAGTTTAAAGTAACTAGAGATAATAAAATAGGCTCAGGAATGCTTTTACCTCTTTATGAGAGCAATGCAGTTATGGTTACAAAAGAGGGACAAAGTATGGTGAAAGTGGGAGATGAGGTGGAAGCGGTGCTTCTTAGATGAAAAATTAAAAATTAAAAATGAAAAATTGAGGAAAATGGAAATGAAGAGGCTTTTTTTGGTTTTGATGATTTTGGTTGTAGGATTATTTGCTAGAGAAAAGATTGTGGTGTTTCATGCGGGGAGTTTGTCTGTGCCTTTTGCTGAGATGGAGAAGGTTTTTGAAAAGATGTATCCCCAGTATGATGTGGTTAGAGAAGCTGCAGGGAGTAGAGCATGTGCAAGAAAGATAACAGATGTTCACAAACCTGCCGATGTGATGGCAAGTGCGGCTTATAAAGTGATAGACAATCTTTTAGTGCCAAATTATGCAAAGTTTAATATACGATTTGCGACAAATGAGATGGCTATAGCTTACACATCTCATTCAAAATATGCCAATATGATAAATGAGAAAAATTGGAGCGATATACTTTTAAAAAAAGGTGTCAAGGTAGGTCATTCTAACCCCAATCTTGATCCTTGTGGGTATAGAAGTATTTTGGTAACTAAACTAGCAGGTATCTACTATAATAAGCCAAAGTTTTATGATGAACTCTTTGGATATGGGGATAGTTATACAAATGGGGAAGAGGATAAAAATAAAGTTATAGTTAGACCAAAAGAGACTGATTTACTTGGACTTTTAGAAGCAGGAGCTTATGACTATCTTTTTATCTATAAGTCAGTTGCCAAACAGCATGGACTAAAGTATATCTCTTTGCCTTCTAAAATTAGTCTAAAGAGTCAAAAATATGCTAATTTTTATAAGCAGGTCTCTTTTAAAATCACAGGTAAAAAACCCGGATCTTGGATAGTAAAAAGGGGTGCTCCTATGATATATGGTATTACAATAGTACAAAATAAAGATGAGAATTTACCAAGAAACAAAGAGGGGGCAGTAAAATTTGTAAAATTTGTAATATCTTCAAAAGGGCAAGAGATAATGAAGAAAAATGGACAAGGTGTTATCAATCCTCCTATCATAACCGGTGATGCAAGTTTGCTAGGTAAATAATGCTTGAAGTAAGAGATCTATTTGTAAAAAAAGGGAGTTTTATTTTGGATAAACTCTCCTTTAGGGTTGAAAAAAACTCATACTTTGTGATACTTGGAAAAACAGGAAGTGGTAAAACGATGCTACTTGAAAGTATCGCAGGACTTTTAAGTGGCATAAGGGGTCATATATTTTTAGATGGCGAAGAGATTACATATTTAGCACCTGAGAGAAGAGATTTTGGCTTTGTTTATCAGGATTTTATGCTCTTTTCAAATATGAGTGTAAAAGATAATATTACCTATAGTTCTAGGTATAAAGATATAAAAGATAGAGAAAATTTGCTTAATGATTTAGGTGAGTTTTTGCATATTAAAAAACTTTTTGATAGAGATGTATCTTTTTTAAGTGGCGGTGAAAAACAAAGAGTAGCACTTGCTAGAGCAATTTATTCAAGGCCTAAACTTTTACTTTTAGATGAGCCTTTAAGTGCTATTGATCCAACACTTAGAAGCTCTATAATGAAACTTTTAAAAGATATAGTTAAAAGATATGATACTACTATTATCCATGTAACTCACAACTTTAAAGAGGCTTCATTTTTAGCTGATAGGATTGCTGTGATGCTTGATGGAAAGATTTTACAAATCGGTAAAGCAAATGATGTTTTAAATAGACCTTCAAGTATAGAGGTAGCAAAATTTTTAGGATTTAAAAATATCTTCAAAGGCTCTTTTTTTAATTTTGAGGGAGTTAAAAAAGAGAAGTACTTTTCAGTAGATCCAAACAGAATACTCTTTTCATATACTAAAAATGATAAAGAGTTTTGCGATGAGTGCATAATAGAGAGTGTTGTTGATATTACAGATCACTATAAGGTCTTTGCTAAAATTAAAAAAAGAGTAGTCTTTGCTAAAATTCCAAAAAATATGTTTGATAGGCTTGAGCTTAAAGAGGGAAAAAGCTGTTTGATGTGTATAGATGATAAAGATATAGAAGAGATAAAGGGGAATGAAAAATGAAAAATGAAAAATTAACAATGAAGGCAAAAGATTGAAAGATCAGCCAATCACGAATTACGATCCGAGAGAAGCGACAATTCCGCAGGAACGAGGACAATCACGAATCACGAATTACGAATTACGAGACAAAGGGATGATTTATATCTTCTTGCTGCTTGGGGCGGTTATTGTGCTTTTTTTGAGTATCCCGCTTGTAAAACTTTTTGTTAGTGTGGGATTGGTTAATATGAGTAAAACTATTATAGAGCCTGAAGTATATAGTAGCATCTTTTTGACTTTGAGGGTTGCTTTTTTTGGTGTTGTTTTTGTCTGCATTACAGGTATTCCTCTTGCTTATCTTTTAGCAAGGTATGAATTTTTTGGTAAATCTTTTATAGAGTCGCTTTTGGATATTCCTGTTATGGTGCCTCATACGGCTGCTGGTATTGCTCTTTTAGTAGCATTTAGCAACGGTTACATAGGGGATATTTTAAATTTTTTGCATTTGGGATTTATTGATACTACTACTGGTATCATGAGTGGCATGATGTTTTTATCCGCTCCTATTTTGATAAATGGGGCAAAAGAGGGCTTTAGAAAGATTGATTATAGATATGAAAATGTTGCAAGAACTTTAGGGGCAAGTAAGATAGAGGCATTTTTTACTATCATTTTACCTATGGCAAAGAGTGATATAATAAATGGTGCTTTAATGATGTGGAGTAGATCTTTAGGAGAGTTTGGAGCAGTTGTCATCATAGCATATCATCCTATGGTAGCACCGGTTTTGATATATGATAGATTTAATAATTTTGGACTTAAGTTTTCAGCTCCAGTTGCAGCTGATATGATAGCAATATCAGTTATCATATTTGTTATTATTAGAGCTTTGAATAATAGATATAGCCTAAAAAGTAAATAGAGTTTAAATATTTTATAGTATAATTATCTCAAATTTTGTAAATATTTTGGGGGGTATGTGTCCCTGGTGGGCACCACGGGCTTCAAACCCGTTTGTTCGTGCTGGTGTCAGTTGCGAAGGGAGGTTCGATTCCTCCACCCTCTCGCCAAACGGTAAAATAATTTTTACCTTTTATCAAAATTCATACAATGCTGTTAGGTTCAAGTTTTGAGCTGACATAGATATGCTAGACTACAATTTCATATCTTCCAATCTAAAAAACAGCAACTCCAACTCAAGGAATATTATGAGAAAGATAGATAATAGTGCAAAACTTACCAAATATGTAAAAGCTGCAGGTTGAGCTGCCAAATTAGCTCCGGAGGAGCTAACACAAGCTATTGGTGAGCTTAAATGTAGTGATGAAAACTTACTTGTTGATTTAAGTAGCAACGAAGATGCCGCTGTTTATAAGTTAGATGATGATAAAGCTTTAGTTCAAAGTGTTGATATTATCACTCCTGTAGTTGATGACCCATACTATTATGGGCAGATTGCTGCGGCAAATTCACTGAGCGATATATTTGCTATGGGTGGAGAAGTATTGACCGCTATGAATGTAGTAGGATTTGACGGGTGTCATCATGATAAAAGTGTACTTAAAGAGATACTTTTTGGAGCAAAAAGTAAACTTGATGAGTGTGGAGGAGTACTTGTGGGAGGTCATACCATAGAGACTCCTGAAATGCTTTATGGTCTTAGTGTAACAGGTATCATTCACCCAAATAAGATATACAAAAACTCTACTGCTAGAGTAGGTGATGTTATAGTGCTAACAAAACCGTTAGGACTTGGAGTACTAACAACTGCTTTAAAAGCTGATATGATAGATAAGAATTTGATAAAATATATAACATCTTTGTTAGCTCAGCTTAACTATAAAGCTTCTAAGATTATAAAAGATTTTGATGTGAGTGCTTGTACGGATGTAACCGGTTTTGGATTTTTAGGGCATTTGCATGAAATGGTAAGAGATGATATATCTTTTATAGTTCAAAAAGATGAAGTGCCTATCATAGAGGGTGCTTTGGATATGGCAGATATGGGTATCATACCAACTGGAACTTACAATAACAAAAGTTATCTAAATGATAAAGTAAATTTTTTAAGCGAAGATGAAAAAGATATACTCTTGTTTGATGCTCAAACTTCAGGAGGTTTACTCATATCTGTTAGTCAAAAAGATGCTAACAAGTTAGTGAATGTCCTAAAAGAGAGCGGTTATGAAAGAAGCTCTATCATAGCTGAAGTTGTGCCAAGAAATGAGTATCCTATAACAATAAGGTAACAAAAATGTTAGAAATTTTCGGATATAAAAATATTGATATAAAAAATATAGTTTTTGACTACAATGGTACTTTGGCAAAAGATGGACAGGTTAGTAGTGATACAAAAAACCTTTTAAAAGAGATTTGCTTAAAATATAGTGTTTTTGTTATCACCGCTGATACATTCGGTACCGTCAAAAATGAGTTAAAAGAGTTTGACTTAAAGGTTAAAGTTTTATCAAGTAATGATCATACAAAAGAGAAGATGGAGTTTTTATTAAATCTTAAAAAAGAGATAACAGTTGCCATAGGAAACGGTAATAATGATAAAAGTATGCTAGAAAATGCTACCTTATCTATAGCGGTTATGGGAGATGAGGGATGTTCAAAAGAGGCGATTTTTGCAAGTGATATTATCTGTAAAGATATAAAAAGTGCTATAGAGTTGCTTCTGTATCCAAAAAGATTAATAGCAACCCTAAGAAGATAGACTATTTAATGGTGATAATTTTGCCTGTGTAACCGGCTTTTTTTATAGCATTTAACAGCTCCTTTTTTGTGGCAATTTTATCATCAAACATTACTGTAGCTTTTTGAGTGTTGAGTTTTACTTTTGCTTTTATTACACCCTTTGTCTTTTTTAAACCTCTTTTTATAGCAGTAGTACAAAGCGGACAAGTCATACCGTCAATTTTGATAATCGCAATTTTTACTTCGCCAAATAAAAAAACTCCCAGCCCAATCAATAGTATTAATTTTTTCATAATCTCTCCAATATATACCCTGCCCAGTAGGGATATGTTATCATGA
>JALVXV010000008.1 GCA_027038235.1 Campylobacterales bacterium
ACAGTATGCAAAAGAACAAGGGATAAGTTTAAATAGACTCTTTGATGAATTGGCTACCGTTGCACTTGCCCAATTTGATGCAAAAACAAGATTTACTCTCTTAGCATCTAAAGGTAATATAAAAAAAAGGAATGGATATTTTGGATAAATTGGATAAAGATATGTAGTAAAAATTGGGCATCAGGAAAGAATTAAAAATAAAAAATTATGCTTGAAGAAAAGTCATACAAGGTTAGAGTTTAACTTTTAACTTTTTGAGTATTTTTTATACTGCTATGCAAATAAACCCTAAATACCTTGCAATTTCACTTTTTATAAAAATTAGGTAAAAGTCCTTAACTAAACGGCATTGCACCCAACCCCTATGATAAAAAGTAAAATTTTGGTATAATATCAGTCAAATTTTTTATGAAAGGTGGTGATGTTAGGTGCCAGGTATAAAAGTAGGTCCTAGAGAGTCTTTTGACGAAGCTTATAGAAAGTTCAAAAAGCAGATCGATCGTAACTTGATCGTTACTGAAGCTAGAGCTAGAAAATACTATGAGACTAAAACTGAAAAGCGAAAAAAGCAAAAGATTGCTGCTAAGAAGAAGATGCTCAAAAAACTCTATATGCTAAGACGATACGAGTCAAGGCTCTAATCACACACTTGCGACCCATCTAGGGTCGCAATTTTCTATCAAAATATCAACAACTTAAAAACTTTATAGATAAACTTTAATAATTTTTTAGCTCTATTTTAGTATCATACTAACAATAATTATAACAAAGGACAAACATGATACTAACCACACCTTTAAAAAGTAACAGTATAAAGATATTACTTCTAGGTAGTGGAGAATTGGGCAAAGAGGTGGCTATAGAGGCTAATAGACTTGGAGTAGAAGTTATTGCAGTTGATAGATATCCCAATGCACCAGCCCATCTAGTAGCTAACAAAAGTTATGTAATAGATATGAAAAATGAAGATGAAGTCTTAGAGGTTATCAAAAGAGAAAAGCCTGATTTTATCCTACCAGAAATTGAAGCTATAAATATTAAAGCTCTTTTTAAAGCCGAAGAGGAAGGATTTTTTGTTATCCCAAATGCTGAAGCAGTCAATAAAACAATGAATAGAAAAAATATTAGAGAGTTTGCCGCTATAGAGCTTGGGCTTAAAACAAGTAAGTACAAATTTGTAAAGAGTTATGATGAGTTAGTAATAGCAGCTAACAAGATAGGTTATCCTTGTGTTATTAAACCTGTTATGAGTTCATCTGGTCATGGACAAAGTGTAGCAAAGAGTCAGGATGATTTAAAAACTTCTTGGGAATTAGCAAAAGAGGCAAGAGGGGATGCTAGTGAGCTTATAGTAGAGGAGTTTATCAACTTTGATTATGAGATAACCTTACTAACAGCTAGAAATGAAACAGGTACTGTATTTTGTGAACCAATAGGTCATATTCAAAGGGATGGAGACTATATATTTTCTTGGCAACCTATGCAAATGAGTAAAACTGCTAAAAATAGAGCAAAAGATATAGCAAAGAGAGTAACAGATGGTCTTGGTGGAAGGGGAATATTTGGAGTAGAAATGTTTATAAAGGGTGATGAGGTATATTTTAGCGAAGTTAGTCCAAGGCCTCATGATACTGGAATGGTTACAATGATAACTCAAAGTCAAAGTGAATTTGCACTTCATGTTAGAGCTGTTTTAAATCTGCCACTTGAATTTATAACTTACGGTAGCGGTGTTAGTGCGGCATATAAAAGTACTCAAGATAGTATAAGACCAACTTTTGAAGTAGCAAGTAGTGCTTTTAGTCAAAACAGTTTTGTTAGGATTTTTGGCAAACCTGAATCCCACAAAGGAAGAAGGATGGCTGTAGCACTAGTTTTTGGAGAAGTTGAAAAGTCTCTAAAACAAGCTGAAAAGATAATTACTTCTATAAAAGAGTTGAAATAAAAAGTCAAGAGCATGGAGCTAAGAGCTTAGAGCTTCTGGTCTCTAGTCTCTAGTCGCTTAATCCAAAGGATTTTTAAATGAAAAAACTAACAGTTAGCGAGGCAGCAAACTTTTTGGGAATAACAAAAGAGGCTATTTATAATAGAATTAGAAGGGGCAAATTAAGAACTATAAATGAAGATGGATTGAAATATGTAGTAGTTGAAGAGAGTATCAACTCAATACCAAAAACTAGACAGACAACCAAATCTTCAACTGAAAAATATATCAATTTTTTAGAAAATGAGATTGAAGAGCTTAAAGCAAAAGTAAAAAAACTTGAAAGCGAAAATTCTAAACTCATTAGTGAAAAGCTTGAAATATTGGAAAAATCAAAAAAAGAGCTTGAAGAGATATTTGCTACAAGAGATGAGCAACTCAAGCAGATACTTCATCTTATGAATGAGAAATATGCACTTCCAAAGATAGAGAGTGTAGAGGTTGTAGATACAGGAGTAAAAGAGCATAAAGATAAGAGTATTGAGCTTAAAGCAAAAAAGAGAGATAAAAAGAATAAAAAGCGAAGAAAAAAGAGGGACAAAAAATGAATATACTCTTTTTAGATAGCAAAACTATAGGCGATGATATATCCTTAGATATTTTTAAACAATTTGGAAATTTTATATCTTATGAAACAACCCTTACAAAAGAAAATACATTAAAAAGAACAAAAAATGCTAACATTATTATAACTAACAAAGTTGTCATAGACAAAGATATTATCGATAATGCTACAGACCTTAAGCTTATATGTGTAGCTGCAACTGGGATGAACAATATAGACTTAGAGTATGCAAAAAAGAGAGATATTGAGGTAAGAAATGTTGCTAATTACTCCACAAAGTCAGTTGCCCAACACACCTTTACTCTACTCTTTTATCTTTTAGGGCAGACAAAATATTATGATGATTTTGTAAAAGAGAGAAGATGGTGTGAGAGTAAGATTTTTACCCATCTTAAAAAACCTTTTTGGGAAATTTTTGATAAAACTTGGGGTATTATAGGACTAGGAAGTATTGGGAAAGAGGTTGCAAAGATAGCTGAATGTTTTGGTGCAAATATTCTATACTACTCAACTAGTGGAAAAAATATAAATAGTAGCTACAAAAAAGTTACCCTTGAAGAGCTTTTAAAAACTAGTGATATTATATCTATTCATGCTCCTCTTAATAACAATACTAACAACCTCCTAACAAAGAAGGAGCTTTTGAAAGTAAAAGATGGCTCTATCATTTTAAATCTTGGTAGAGGGGCTATCATCAATGAGGATGATTTAGCAGAAGTAATTGATGAAAAAGAGATATATGTTGGGCTTGATGTAACAAAGAGAGAACCCTTACAAAAGGATTCACCACTTTTTAGCATAAAAAAGAAAAACAATTTGGTAATAACTCCCCATATCGCTTGGTCAAGCATAGAGGCTAGAAATAGACTTGTACACAAAATAGCAAAAAATATAGAAAACTATCTAAAGGAGAGATAATGGCAAAAGAGCATAGTTTTGATATAAGTGCGGAAATTGATAAGCAAGAGCTTAAAAATGCAATAGAACAGGCAAAAAAAGAGATAGCAAATAGATATGATTTTAAAGGCTTAATAGCCCAAATTGATTATAATGAAAAAAATAAACTCATAACACTTTTAGCAACAAGCGATAACAAAGCAGATGCTATAAAAGATATACTTTTATCTAAAACAATAAAAAGAGGTATATCTCCAAAAGCTTTAAAAGAGACAAAAAGAGAGAGTGCAAGTGGAGGAAATATAAAGGTTTACTTATCAGTAGTAGATACTATTTCAAGTGATGAAGCTAAAATGATAACCAAAGAGATCAAATCATTAAAACTAAAAGTCCAAGCATCTATAAGAGGAGATATTGTAAGAGTTACAGGCAAGTCTATAGATGATTTGCAAACTTGCATAAGAGTTATAAAAGAGAAGGATTTGGATATCCCTTTAAATTTTATAAACTTAAAGTAGTTATAATTGAAAGATATCCTTCCTGTACAAATACCTCCTATATTGGACAAAAAATGTAATTTATTAGCAATAATAATAACACTTATTTTGTTAACTTCTCCGGTACTATTAGCATTTGGATTTTGGTATGTATATGAACAGATTCTAATATCACTTTTTCTATTTATCTTTTTGCAATTTGTCTCAGGGGTTATTACATCAAAAATGAGAATATCTTCTATACCCTTTGATCAGATAGATATAGATTTTACTACTTATGAGATAGCAAAATGGTATATAGATAAATATTTCTGTCCGAAAGAGATAACTCCTTCAGACAGAAAAGAGTTAATGAGTACTTAAATAAGCATGTATGCTTTTAGCTGCTCTTTTTCCTTCTCCTAAAGCCTTTATAACAGTAGCTGCACCACTTGCGGCATCACCTCCTGCGAAAGTTCCCTCTACACTAGTCATCATGTTTTCATCCACTATGATAACTCCTCTTTCATCTCTCTTGATCTCTGGGGCTCTGTCTAAAAAAAGTCTATTTGGCACAGTACCTAGTGCTTCTATAACAGTATCAATACCCATATAAAATGTACTACCCTCTATCGGAGTCGGATGTAGTTTTCCATTTTCATCTTCAACTAGCTCCATTCTAATAAGCTCCATATAATCAATAAATCCATCATCATTTCCATGAAATCTTACAGGATTTACTAACTCATGAAATATAATACCCTCTTCTAATGCATGTTCCAACTCCTCTTTTCTGGCCGGTGCATGTTCTTTGGTTCTTCTGTAGATGATATGAACTTCTTCGGCTCCTAATCTTAGAGCGGTTCTAGCTGCATCCATTGCAACATTTCCCGCACCTATAACCGCAACTTTTTTACCGACATCTATAGGTGTATCCCACTCAGGAAATTTATATGCTTTCATCAGATTTGCTCTTATAAGAAACTCATTAGACGAATAGACACCGTCTAACGGATTTTCACCTTGAATTCCCATAAATTTTGGAGCTCCCGCACCCATAGCCAAAAATACAGCATCATTTTGGGAAACAAGTTCATAGTAGTATATATTTTGTCCTACTGTATGATTAAGTACTATCTTGACACCCATATCTTCAAGTTTTTTTACTTCTTGGTCAACTATATCTTTTGGAAGACGAAATTCCGGTATTCCATACTGCAAAACTCCTCCTGCTTTATGAAGAGTTTCGTAAATGGTAACGGCATATCCATACTTCCTGCACTCTGCGGCACATGCAAGTCCTGC
>JALVXV010000009.1 GCA_027038235.1 Campylobacterales bacterium
CTTATGGCTATTTGAGGATCCTCCTCTCTTGGCATGATTTCAAGTGAGAGATAACCAATAGCTAAAATAAATACTGCTAACATTGCAGTTAGCGGATTGTGTAAAAATGAAAGAGCTAACTTTCCTGCATAATCTTTTGGTTTATATTTTTCATTTTCTTTTTGCATTGGCGACCCCTATTTTATCTTTATCTCAGCATACATTCCCGGTATAATCGTATTTGTTTTATCTTTTTCAAAAGAGATTTTTACCTTAAACTTATGTGTCATAGGATTGGCTGCTGGAATTATAGAGACAATTTTTCCTACTGTATTAAAATGAATTGATGGGATAAAAACATCCACCTTCGTGCCTATATTTATATTTTTCAAATTACTCTCACCTATTTGCACAACCACTTTTAAATCATTTAATGAAGTAAGTATGAGTGCTGGCATTCCCGGTATTGCAATCTGTCCTACTTTTATATTTTTTTGTATAATTACTCCATCATTTGGTGCTTTTAGTTTTAGATAGTCATACTGATGTAGAACCTCTTTTAGTTTTGCTTTTGCTTGTGCTAACTGCTTTTTAGCAATTTTTACCATATCTTTGGTGTTTTTCTCCATAAGTTGCATATTTTCCATATCATATTTTGAGACAAAGCCCTTTTTGAACAATCTTTTATATCTTAGGGCATTTAAGTGAGCATTGTTATACATATTTTGATTCATTTGTACTGCTAACATAGCCTGAGATATGGCAAGTTCTACTTGGGACTTTGCTAAGTCTATCTCTTTTGAGTCAATCTCATAAAGAAGTTTACCCTTTTTTACATATTCACCCTCATCAACATAGACATTTTTTACAAATCCCATAAATCTACTTGCTATCATCTTAGTATCATCACTTATGACAGTACCTGAGAGCTTTATATCTGTCGCATTTAGCAAAATTGCAAATAAAAACAAAGAGACTAAAATCTTTTTCATATTACTTTCCCTCCAATAATTTTTCTAATTCAAAAACTTTTTGATTTCTTTGTGTTTTTACCTTTAGAAGTTCTAAAAGTGCTTGTATCTCTTGAGAGTGCTTTATAAGCACATCGCTTATCTTTTCAAGCCCCTCCTTATATTTTCCCTCATACTGTTCAAAAACCTTTTTTGCAAAGTCAAACTCTCTTTGTTTGGCTTTGATATCAAAATCTTTACTCTTTACCTCAGTAATTATCTGTCTAATTTTTAGAGCTAGACCCTTTTTTGCTAGTGCTAATTTTTCAGCCATTTGCATATGTTTTACTTTTGCCTCTTGAAATTGAGCTGACTTTTTGCCACCATCAAAGATATTCCACTTAAGTTGGGCTCCAAAAGTAATGCTATCATGCTTAAAAAAATCATTAAATGGCTTATCATCAGCACTCAAATACTCTCCAAAAGCACCTACCATTGGATAAAATGCACTCTTTTGGAGTTTGATATTCTCTTTTGTGATTTTATAACCCAACTTTGCCATTTTAAGATCCAATGTTCTATCTACAAGCTTTTGAATGCTATCTTTTGGTAGTGGAGCAAGTTCATTTACTTGTGAGATTGAGCTTACCTTCTTACCTATTAAAAATGCAAGATATTGATAGGCTAACTCTCTATTTAATTTTGCTTGATTTAGATAGCTTAATACACTTGCTTTTTTAGCTTGAACCTCTAAAATATCAGTATCTTTTGCATACCCTTCATCTTTAAATGCTCTTATGATATCTTCAAGTTTATCTATATTTTGTTTTAATTTTTTTAAATGTTTTATATAGTTTTCAACCAAAGAGATATTGAAAAAGGTCTTTTTTGTTTGGTATATCTCTTCATTGATTATCTTCTTTGTATCAAGTTTTGAGAGTTTTTCCATATCCTTCATAATGACTTTGTATTGGGTTAGTTTATACCCTGTAAAGAGTGGGACTTGATATGTGAGTTTATTTTGAAAGTGATTTCTGTATCCAGGATAATTTAAATCATTAGGAGCGGTATCAAGAAGTCTATTTTGCATAGCTGGGTTGGACATAATACTTGTAAAAGCCCCAAAATTACCTCCAGCCATACCAAGTGCTTGACCAACACCACCTAAAAAATCATTAAAACCAAAATCCCTAAAAGTAGCCTCCCTGCTTTGAAGCTTAAACCCAAAGACATTTCCTGCCTCATTACTTCTAATAGCATTTAGAGTATAATCAAGATTGCCATAGTTGTAGCTTTTAGCAATCTTTGTTTTAAATTTTGCTATCTTTTCATTGAATTTTGCTATTTTGATGTTTGAGCTATTTTTTTTCAATAGTAAAATAGCCTCATTTAGTGTCAAATTTGTCTCAATAGCAAATATTGAGGAGACAAAAACTAATATGCTTACAAAAATTTTCATTAGCTCTCCTTATTGTTATTAAAGGGATGAATTATATAAAGTTGAAACTTAATATTTGATAAATAATTAATATAAGTTATTCTTATATTAATTATTATAATATTACATAAGATACATCTATACAAGCCTCTAGTTTTGAGAGTTCATTTATTACATCTTTTGTAACACTATTATCGACCAATATCACTGCAAGTGCTTGAGATTTGTTATCCCTTCCAAGCCTAAAATCAGCTATATTGATACCGTTCTTAGCTAAAATCGTGCCTATATCACCTATAACACCAGGAACATCAGTATTTTTAAATATGATCATTTTTCCTTTTGGTTCGACATCTAAGCTAAATCCATCAAATTTTACTATCCTTTGAATATCATCACCAAATGCAGTCCCACTTATCTCAATAGTGCCTTTTTTTGTGCTAAGATATATATCAACTCTATTTTTAAATACACTATCGCTTTTAGAAATTTCTGTGATAGTTTTTATACCCTTTTCTTTTGCCACAAATTCAGCATTGACATAGTTGATCTGTTCACCCATAGACTCCTTAAGAGATCCAACAAGTGCAAAGGTAAGTAGCGATTCAAGATAGTCTGATATATCACCCTCAGCCACAACTTTTATAGTTGCTATAGGAGCTTTGTTTATCTGTGCAGCTAAAGAACCCATCTTTTGGATTAGCTCCAAATATGGCTTTACAAAGGTAGGCATTTTACTCTCATCTATTGGAAGATTTAGGGCATTTGGATAGGAGCTTCCTCTAGCTGCACAGATAGCTTGTTCGGCAGCTTGAGTTGCTATTTTTTCTTGAGACTCATAAGTATTTGCTCCAAGATGTGGAGTAACTGAGATATTTTCAAGATCTAAAAGTTTATTGTTGGTTGCTGGTTCTTTTGTAAAGACATCAATTCCAGCATAGGCAATTTTACCACTTTTTATATTTTCATAGAGTGCATCTTCATTATAAAGTCCACCTCTTGCACAATTGACAAGTCTAACTCCATCTTTCATCTTATCTATCTCATCATAAGAGATCATATCGATAGTCTCTTTATTTTTTGGAGTATGGATAGTGATAAAATCGCACTCTAATATATCATCAAAATTTTCACTATATTTTATACCCAAATCTATCGCTTTTTTTGGATCTATGTATGGATCATAAGCTATGACCTCCATCCCAAAAGCTTTAGCTCTTACTCCAACTCTACTTCCAATATTTCCAAATCCAATAATGCCTAACTTTTTCTCATAAAGTTCAACTCCATACCACTTCTCTCTTTTCCATATTCTATCTAGTTTTAAGTCATTATTTGCATTTGGAAAAGATCTAGCACAGGCCAATAGGTGAGCCATAGTCATCTCAACTGCTGCGATGGTATTGGCAGTAGGTACATTCATGACGATAATGCCTCTTTTACTACACCCCTCTATATCAACATTATCTACACCAACTCCTGCTCTTACTATTGCTTTTAAGTTTTTAGCATGATCTAAAAATGCTTGGTTTACTGGGGTTGAACTTCTTGTGATGGCAATATCATAATCTTTTAATATATCAAGCAGTTCATCTTTTGGATAAGATGCAGCATCAAATACCTCTATATCCTCTTCATTTTTAAGTAGTTCTATACCTTTTGAGTGTATTGCATCGCAAACCAAAACTTTTTTAATTTTCATTTTACAACCTTTATCTATATTGAATTTGTGGAAAAATATCATATCTTTTTAGTTCATCTGATAATCTTTCCAAACTACTTTTCTTATCTGCTTTTACCAATATTTTTGAATTTTCATAACTATTTTCTATCACATAAGAGATATTTTTTCTATTAAATATCTGCAATATACAAAACAGAGAGTAATTACTCATATCTGGAATAACCAACTCATAATATCTCTCTTTTTTTTGAATAGTTACTCTCTTTTTTTTCCTCTTTTTAAACTTCATTGTCAAAAAAAACTCAGTTACAGGAAAAAGATAATCATTTTTTTTGTATGTTGAAAGCTTTTTAGTCCAATTGCTCTTCTTTGGGATAAGGTTGCTATCTCTCTTTTTTGCTACTTTACTCTCTTGGTAGTACACACTATCTTGGATATTTGAACTTTTCAATAAAAAAAAGAGCAAAACTACTACAAACAAGAGTAAAATAGCAAAGAGAAAAAATAGCACCTTTTTTTTCACTCAATAACCCTTTAAATTAGGCGATTAGCAACCATTGAACAAAGATAACAAAACTCTAAGCATTTATCACTTAGCTCTAAGCTTTTTGTCATTATTTATTCAACTGATCTTTTATGATGTCTCCAAGTGTCATTTTATCCTCTTTATTTATCTCATTTAGCATAGCTTTTTCTTTTATTCTTGAAAGCTTTCTAATTGAGAGTCTTATCCTATTTCTTGAACCATCTATATAATCAATAACTGACTCTATTGTATCGCCAACTTTTAAATCTTCAATATTTTTATCACCCAAATCCTCTTTTCTTATAAGAGCATCTACATTTTCATCAAGCTTTACAAATAGACCAAAATCTTTAATATCTCTTATAGTTCCTTTGACAATATCTCCAACTTTATGAGACTTTGCATAAAGTTGCACAGGATTTTCTAAAAGCTCTTTTACACTTAGAGATATTTTTTCATTTTCTGGATCTATTTTTGTAATTTTTACCTCAAGTTCATTGCCTACTTCGTAAAGATCTTTACACTTATCACTTCTATTCCATGAAGTATCCTCGTTGTGTAGAAGTCCCTCAACCTCATCTATCTTGATAAAAGCTCCAAAATTTGTCAATGTAGTTATAACTCCCTTGACAATATCAC
>JALVXV010000010.1 GCA_027038235.1 Campylobacterales bacterium
GCACCTCCAAGAAGTGGAAAAACAGAGCTTTTAAAAGAGTTAGCTCATGGCATCACACACAATCATCCAGAAGTAGAGCTAATAGTGCTTTTGGTAGATGAGAGACCTGAAGAGGTAACAGATATGCAAAGAAGTGTCAAAGGTGATGTATATAGCTCTACCTTTGATCTCTCAGCTAATAACCATGTAAGAGTTGCTGAGCTTGTCATAGAAAAGGCAAAAAGAAGAGTAGAGATAGGAAAAGATGTAGTTATTTTACTTGATTCTATCACTAGACTTGCAAGAGCTTACAACACAGTTACCCCAAGTAGTGGAAAGGTTTTAAGTGGCGGAGTAGATGCAAATGCTTTGCATAAGCCTAAAAGATTTTTTGGAGCAGCAAGAAATATAGAGGGTGGTGGAAGTCTTACTATCATATCAACCGCTTTGGTTGATACAGGCTCAAGAATGGATGAAGTTATTTTTGAGGAGTTTAAAGGTACAGGCAATAGCGAAATCATCCTTGATAGACATATATCAGATAGAAGAATATACCCAGCTATTGATATAGTCAAATCAGGCACAAGAAAAGAGGAGCTTTTAGTAGATAAAGATGACCTTCCTAAAATCTGGGCATTAAGAACTGCAATAAGCCAAATGGAAGAGATAGAGGCTCTAAAATTTCTCTACTCAAAACTTTTAAAAACAAAAGACAATAAAGAGTTTTTATCTATAATGAATGACTGATGTAGAGCTTAGAGCTTAGAGCTTAGAGCTTAGAGCAAATATAAGTTTGCAATAAAATTGTAAATTATATACAAAAGGCTCTATGCTTTTAGCTCTTGGCTCTTAGCTTAATCCAAAGGATTAAGATGACAAGAGCCGGTGTTTTTGATAGTGGAGTTGGAGGGCTTAGTGTTGTTAAATCTCTTTTGCAAGAGAAACTATTTGAAGAGATTATTTACTATGGAGATACTGCAAGAGTTCCTTATGGTCCAAAAGATAAAAATACTATCATAAGATATGCACTTGAGGCACTTGAATTTTTTAAAAATTTTGACATAGATATACTTATAGTTGCTTGTAATAGTGTGAGTGCTTATGCTATCAAAGAGTTAAGAGAGGTTACGACTTTTCCTGTTGTGGGTGTCATTGAGCCTGGAGTAATTGCTCTTACAAATAAGATAAAAGATAAAGATGCAAATATCTTAATAACAGGAACAAAAGCAACCATAAAAAGTGAAAAATATAAAAATCTTTTACAAGATAGAGGGTATAAAAATATCATACAAAAAGCAACACCTCTTTTTGTTCCACTAGTTGAAGAGAAGATATATAGTGGTAATATAGTAGATGCTACAATGAAACATTACTTTAATGATATAAACTCCATTGATGCCCTTGTCATGGGGTGTACACACTTTCCTCTCATAGAAAAAGAGTATAAAAAATATTTTCCAAATACTTTGCTTATACACTCAGGAAATGCCATAGTAGAGTATCTAAAATCAACCTACAGTCTCAAAAAAAACAATAATAAAACAGATATAAAGTTTTATGCCACAGAAAACCCCTCTCAACTTAAGGAAGTTGCCAAAGAGTGGCTAGGAGACCTAGGGTAAAGGGGCAAAGGGGTAAAGGGGCAAAGGTGGTAAGGAGAAGTTCTGCCCACTACCAACTACTCTTTTTCAGCTTTTTTATTGTAAAATAGCTTACATTTTTTATAAGGGATAACATGTCTGAAGTTTTAGCACTAAAATATCGACCAAAAACTTTTGAAGAGCTTATCGGTCAAGATGCAATTACACAAGTCTTAACGGGTGCTTTATCTTCAAAAAGACTCTCTCATGCCTATCTCTTTTCAGGTCTTAGAGGAAGTGGAAAAACTTCAACCGCTAGAATATTTGCCAAGGCCTTAGTATGTGATAAGGGACCTACAGCTAAACCATGTGAAGTTTGCGAAAATTGTCTTGCTACTAATGAAAATAGACACATTGACATCATAGAGATGGATGCGGCAAGTAGCAGAAAGATAGATGATATAAGAGATTTGATAGAGCAGACAAAATATAAACCAAACATGGCAAGATATAAGATATTTATCATCGATGAAGTTCATATGCTCACAAGAGAGGCTTTTAATGCTCTACTTAAGACTCTTGAAGAGCCACCTGAGTATATAAAATTTATCTTAGCAACTACTGATCCTTTAAAGTTACCTGCTACTATACTCTCAAGAACTCAGCATTTTAGATTTAAAAGAATAGGTACTAAAAATATCAAAAATCATTTAGAGTATATCCTAAACAAAGAGGGCATAGGGTATGAAAATGAGGCACTTGATATGCTTAGTCGCTCAGGAAATGGTTCACTTAGAGATACTTTAACTCTTTTAGATCAGGCCATCATTTATGCAAAGGGTTTTATAGATACAAAAAGTGTTGCTGATATGTTAGGAGTAGTTGACCCAGAATTTTTAGATCATATATTTGAAAATATTTTTCAAGATAATAAAAAAGAGTTACTAAAGATTATAAAAGAGCTTGAGAGTTATGAGAGTGAAGTTGTCATTGATGAGATGATAGCCTATCTTAAAAACTCATTTTTTAGTGGGGATGTTAGATTTTCTACCCTACTTTATGATAGATTTTTTAGGATTTTAAGTGAGTCTAAAAATCTTCTTTTTTTAAATGCTGATAGTGGTTTTGTTATATCTTTGTTGTTTTTTAAGCTACTTGAAGCAACAAAGGTAAAGAGAATAGATGATCTTATCAACTCATTAGAGGATAGTATAGATAAAGAGTTGCCAAATCAAAATATCATATCTCAACCACAAAATACTACTCAAGATATTGACTTATCAAAACAGGAACAAGTTAAAACTAAGCAAGAGAAATCTACAAATGAGTTACAATACAAAAAGCTTATCGCATCACTTTATGATAGAAATTATGACACAGGCAAATGCTTTGAAAATAGTGTAAAATTTGTCAGCTTTGTAAATGATGTGCTTACTCTTGAGAGTTGTGCAAATGGTGAATGTAAAAAGAGTTTAAGAGTGGCTTCAGGCATTATAAAGCACTTTGTTAAAGATATTTTTGGTCTAAACACATCCATATCCATGATACCATGCCAAGAAGAAAAATCCATACCAACTAAAGAAGAACCTCATCAAAAAAATAAAAATGATGAACTAGCTAAGGATATACAAACACCATCCTCTTGTATATCTTCTCATCTTGAGGATAAAGATAGTGAATCAAAAGAGGAAAATATACTAGATGACCCCTTTGTAAAAAGAGCAACAGAGCTTTTTACACCCAAAAAGATAACTATAAGAAGAAAGGTTTAAGGATTGAGATATGAAATGGGATAATTTAGAAAAAAGCAACAATATTGAAGATCTAAGATCTCAAAGACCTTTAAGAAATTTAGGAAGAATGAGAGGAGGATTAAAATATGCTCTTCCAATAGCACAATTTCTTATGGGAAGTAAGATAGGACGGATAATTCTACTCATTGCGGTAGTGGCATATTTTTTAGGTTTTAACCCTTTAGCACTACTTGATAATCCAACCTCATCAAAACAGATAGTCGCACCAAGCAAAAAAAATGACAAAGAAGCAGCATTTGTAGCTGCAGTTTTAGGACAGACTGAAAAAGTTTGGCATCAAATTTTTGCAAAGTATGGCTTAAAGTATAAGGAGCCAAAGCTTGTGCTATTTCGTCAAAGCACAAAAAGTGGCTGTGGCTATGCTGTTGCACAAACGGGTCCATTTTACTGCCCTGTAGATCAAAAAGTATATCTAGATCTTAGCTTTTTTGATGAATTAAAGAATCAATTCCACTCACCGGGCGACTTTGCTGAAGCTTATGTAATAGCCCATGAGATAGGCCACCATGTACAAAACCAGCTAGGAACACTTAATAAATCCCATGCTCTAAAATCTCACAGTAGCAAAACAAAAGCCAATAAGATACAAGTAAGGGTCGAACTCCAAGCTGATTGTTATGCTGGTATTTGGGCACACTATCTTGATAATGTTTTAGAAGATGGTGATATAAGTGAAGCACTAAATGCAGCAAATGCCATAGGAGATGATACCCTACAAAAACAAACTAGAGGATATGTTATACCAGATAGTTTTACACATGGAACCTCTGCACAGAGAATGAGTTGGTTTAAAAGAGGCTACAAAAGCGGAAAACTAAAAGATTGTCAAACAGGAATATAAGATTAAATCTTACCCAAAATATAGTAGGTCTCTTTGCCTTTTACTTTTTGTAAGTTTATCTTATACTTTGTTGCCCACTCCTGTATCATTTCATCAACTTTTTTGATACTCTCTTTGGGTGATTCATTTTTTATCTTTAGATAACTGTTTGAATTTGACATAGCGATATATGCCTGAAAAGGTTTTAATGTATCACTTAGCTGGATGATATGCTTTTGAATATCTGAAAAATCTCTAGTATTGTTTATGATACTTTCCATCTGTTTTTTTACACTATCATTTATAGTATAACCAAGCTGTGTAAGCATAGCTTCAACTGTATATCTCATAATTCTCCTTTTTTTAAAAGCTTAGGGCTGAGAGCTTAAAGCTGAGAGCTTTTAACAAATTTGCAACAAAGTTGCAAATTTTACTCATTGCTCTAAGCTCTAAGCTCTAAGCTCTAAGCTTCTTTCAATGCTATCAGCACATCCTCCATAACCTTTGTAATATCTCCATCAAGTATGGCATCTACATTTGAATAAGCCTTGTTACTTCTATTGTCTTTAACTTGTCTATAGGGAGCTAAAACATAACTTCTTATCTGATGCCCCCACCCTATCTCACTCTTTGGTGTGCCACTTTTTTCAGCCTCTTGTTTCATTAGCTCTAACTCATAAAGTCTTGATTTGAGCATTTTTTCTGCTGTTGCTCTATTTTTGTGCTGACTTCTATCATTTTGGCACTGTACTACTATGCCTGTTGGGATATGGGTTATTCTTATGGCTGAGTCAGTTTTGTTGACATGCTGCCCCCCTGCCCCACTAGCTCTATATGTATCAACTCTTATATCTTTATCCTCAATAACTATCTCTATATCATCATCAACCTCAGGACTTACCATGACCGAACAAAAAGATGTATGCCTTTTAGCATTACTATCAAATGGACTTATTCGCACTAGCCTATGGATACCATTTTCCACCTTTAGATATCCAAAAGCATTCTCCCCTTTGAT
>JALVXV010000011.1 GCA_027038235.1 Campylobacterales bacterium
TTATATACTACTTCAAAAAAGTTAATAAGTCTTGTCTTTCCTGGAGTTGAAGACTTTTTTGCCAAATTCTTTTTATTGGTAAGTGCATTTATAAAAGAGCTTTTACCAACATTACTTCTACCTAAAAATGCAACCTCACTAACACCCTCTTCGATAAGATTATCTCTTGTGCTTGAGGAGGTTATAAAGCTTGATTCTACTATACTTATCACTACTTTTTATCATCCACTTTAAAGATAAATTTAACAGGCTTATTTCCGCTACTCTTTACATTGTACTTGCCATTTAGCTGATCTATTGTTATATCATCACCATATATTTTTTTATCTGTATCTATATCTTGTAAAAAGGCATTGCCAATAAAGCGATAATATTTATTTAGTGGATTGTAGATAATCTTATCTGCTCTACCTGCATAATGCTTATTATTTAGTATAAGTTTAAATTTTGCCTTTCCTGTTGCTATATATTTGATAGGTTTTTTATTTTTATCAAAATTTATTATCAAACTATCTGATGTAATAGTATCATAACCCTTTACAACCTTTACATCTCCTGTAAATTTAGATATAAGTTTGGTTTCATCAGCCTCAAAATGTTTTGATGTTATTTCAATATTTTCACTCTTTGCTATCAATACACTTATAAGCACTATACAGACAATTAATACTTTTTTCATTTTTCCTCCATTACGATACTCGCTTTTATGTTATCTGCTAATAATCTTTTTTCTTTTTTATAATATATAAATGAACTTCCTCTGACTTTACTTCTTTTATAAGTTGCCACAAAAAAAGTATCAGATGAAAGTATATCTTTTTTTAAATTATATATGACTTTTTGGCTTTTTAATGCTTGTTCGCCACTCTCCTTGTATAAAACATTGCCCAAAAGAGTAAGTATGTCATTTTTCATGACTCCTTTTTTTGCCCATAGCTGTTCACTTTTTGTATCATTTTTTTTATTTGAAAAAATATCATAAAGCACATATCTGTTTTTATATCTTTTTGCCAACTTAGACTGAAGATATGCTGTTATACCATCACTTGTTATATTATAAATCTTACTATCTTCAAGCTCCATCAAAGGAGTGCTTGTCAAGTCAGTCGTGATATTTAAAGTTTTTGCTTTTTGATAAAATAAAAATATAGATGAAGATATAAAAAAAAGAATAAATATCACAAAAAATCTTACACCCAATGCTTTATAAACCTCTCTTTTAAATCACACTGCTTCAATAGTATCTCTATCATCTCTCTTACAGCACCCTTGCCACCACCTCTTTTTAAAACTATTTTAGCAACCTCTTTTGCATAGATACAAGCATCACTTGGTGCAAAAGAGTAGCCAACTCTTTTTAAAATAGGAGTATCATTTATATCATCTCCTATATAGGCAACTTCACTATATCTTATACCCTCTTTTTCTAAAATTTCATCCAATTTTTCTAATTTCTTTTTTACTCCCTGATAAAGATAGCTTATATGCAACTCCTTTGCCCTATTTTCTACTATCTTTGACTCTCGCCCTGTAATGATAGCAGTTTTTATACCCATTTTATTGAGTGTAACTATGCCTAAGCCATCTTTAACATTGAAAGTTTTTATCTCATTTGCATTGCTATCATAGCTTATACTACCATCAGTCATGCAGCCATCAACATCAAATCCAACAAGTTTAACCATTATAAGATACCCTTTGTGCTTGGAGTCTTTATTCGTTCATTTTTCTGCAAAGCCCTTCTTAAAGCTATGGCAAAAGCTTTGAAAGTAGCCTCTATGATGTGGTGCTTGTTGCTACCAGCCTCTTTTATAAGGTGTAAATTTATCGAAGCATTAAAGACCAAAGCTCTAAAAAACTCTTCAGCCAATTCTGCATCAAAGTTACCAATTTTACCAAAAATGGGCACCTCATAAGATAAAAAAGCTCTATTTGAAAGATCCAAAGCACACTTTACTCTCGCTTCATCCATTACTATTGTGCTATCTGCAAATCGCTCCATTGCCTCAACTGGATAAATTTCATCCTTTAAAGCCCTTCCTAAAACTATGCCCACATCCTCTACACTATGATGATAATCAACCTCCAAATCACCTTTGCAAACTATATTTAGATCAATAAGTGAATGTTTTGAAAATGATTCAAGCATGTGATCAAAAAAACCTATACCGGTATCTATTTTGCTTTTGCCAAAACCATTTAACTCCAATGAGAGCTTTATATCGGTCTCTTTTGTTTTTCTTTCTATCTTTGTCATGATTTTATTTCCTTGCTATAAATGCACCAGCAAAATTTCCACTTTTTATAAAATCTTTTGCCTCATTTTCACTCTTAAACCCACTTAGCCACACCCTGTAGATAACTCCCCCTTTATAAAACCCTCTAACGATAATAGTTTTATATCTACCACGATAATTATCATATCTTTTTTTGTAAAACTCCGCTCCTCTTTTCTTTCTAAAAGAGCCGATTTGGACATAAAAGTTACTTAGCCTTACTGATTCTCTTTTATCTAAAGGATCTAAAATCTTACCATGAAAGCCAAGTATCTCAAGCCTTACTGGAGCAGTACCTCTTGCAACAACTCCTATCTTTTTTGCTGCAGCATAAGATAGGTCTATTATTCTATTTTTTACAAAAGGACCTCTATCATTTATTCTAACGATTGTACTTTTTCCATTTAATAAATTGGTTACTTTAACTATTGTATTCATAGGAAAAGTTTTATGAGCTGCGGTCATTGCATACATATCATACCATTCACCATTGGATGTCTTTTTTCCATGAAAATTTGGTCCATACCAACTAGCAATACCCCTATAAATATCACCGGTTTTTACTATAGTTGGATAGTACATTTTTCCACCAACCATATAGGGTCTCATAGTAGCTCTTTGGACACTTTTAGAATTATGAATTTTATGGGTTCTTGATGCTCTATGATACCCTCCATAATAACTACTTGTAGCACACCCTGTAAATAAAAGTAACAAAGTAGATGCAAATAAAAAATATCTAATTTGGTATAACAATTTTATCTCCTGGCTTCAAAAAAGAGTTTTTTATATTGTTCGCTTTTATGATTTTCTTAATTTTGACTTTAAATTTTTTTGATATCAATGAGAGTGTATCACCCTTTTTTACAGTATATTTGACAATCCTAGGAGTGGCTGATGGTATGATAAGTCTCTTGCCAAGCTTTAAAAAATTACCCTTTAAATGGTTAAAATCCTTTATAATTTTATATGAAATGCCAAACTTTTTTCCAATCTTATAGAGCGAATCACCACTTTTTACGATATATACATAATATTTTTTGCTACTTTTTATAGGCTTATAATTTTTTTGAAATAAGGAGTATCTATTGTATGGGATATAGATAGTATATTTTTTCTCATAAGGTGGGGTAAAGTAATATCTTAGTTGAGGATTATACTCTTTTATAGTCTTAGCTGAGAGATGAATGCTATTAGCAATACTTTGTAGTGAAACTCCCCCATCTACTTCGACCGTTGCAAGAGTAAAGGTACTTCCTCTATTCATAAGATGATCTGCTTTGTTTTGAGCTATAAAGTCTTCATCATTAGAGAGATTTGCCATCATAACTATCTTTCTTATGTACAATCTACTCTCTTTAGATAGATACTTTTTTTTGCTATCAAGCAACAAGCTTAGATCATCACTACCAAGCTTCTTTATCACCCTGCTTAATTTTCCCTCACCACAGTTATAAGCGATAGCCGCAAGATACCATTTGCCAAATCTTTGATGTAAAAACTTTAGATACTTTATAGCTACTTTTGTTGACTTGATAGGATCTCTTCTCTCATCAACATATCTATCCACCTTTAGACCCAAAAGCTTTGCAGTTCTTGGCATAAATTGCCACAACCCTACCGCATGTGAACTTGATCTAGCTTTTGCTGAAAAATTTGATTCTACCATAGCAAGATATAAAAATGCCTTTGGAATTTTTGCTTTAGTTATCATTCTTCTAATAATGGGTATAAAAATTCTACCATCTTCTAATATTTTTAAAAAATGTCTTGTTTTGTATCTATTTAAGTCATTTTTCATAGATAAAAAGAGTGGATCTTTTAAAAAAGTTACATCAATATCAAGGCTTTTTAAAACCTGTACCTCTTTTGTAAAATCATTCTCTATAGTTAAAAGCCCCCAAGAAAGTTGAAATACCAACATCAAACCCAAAAAAACTCTAATCATTAATTTTTATCCTTAATATTTTCCGTTTTGCATTATCTTCTTTGCACTATCCATATCTAAGCTTATTTTACCCTAAAAACTCTTTAAAAACTCTTTTTGCATTTTCTGTCGTGATATTGCAAACCTCTTCATAACTTATATGTAGTAGTTGTGCTATCTTTTTTGCTACAAAGGTTGTATAGTAAGGTTCATTTCGCTCTCCTCTATGAGGATGAGGAGTAAGATATGGTGCATCTGTCTCAAGTACTATTTTATCAAGCGGTATCTTTGGCAAAATTTCAACAAGTTTTTTAGCATTCTTAAAGGTTAAAACTCCCCCTATTCCAAAATAAAATCCGCTTGTTGCTAATTCTAAAAGTATCTCACTTGCATTAAAGCAGTGCAATATACCAAGCTGCTTAAACTCACCATAACTTTTTAAAATATCTAAACTATCATTACTTGCATCTCTAATATGAACTATCAAGGGCTTATCATACTCAAAAGATAGCTCTATTTGCTTTTTAAATATCTCTTTTTGTTTCTGTTTTATCTCTAAGGCACTCTCTTTATCCATCCTAAAATAATCAAGCCCACACTCCCCTACTGCGATACATCTTTTATCCTTAAGATGCTCTCTTAAAACCTTTTCATCAAATCCTTCAAGATTGTATGGATGTACCCCCGCTGCAAAATAGACATTATCATACTTATATGCTATCTCTTTAGCTCTTGAGAGATCATTTATATCAGCTCCTGGTATCACAAAACCCTTTACACCATTTTGCCTAGCTCTTTTGATAACTTCATCCAAATCCTCTTCATATCTCTTATCATCAAGATGACAATGTGTATCTATGATCACTTTTTCTCCTCCACTACTTTTTCAATTTTTTTTAAAATAGTTTCAATTTTATCTAAACTTTGAAATATTTCATTGATTATTTGAAGGTTATTTTGCATATCATCTCCATATTCAT
>JALVXV010000012.1 GCA_027038235.1 Campylobacterales bacterium
CAGGAAAGTTAGCTCTTTCATTTTTACACAATCCGCTAACTGCAATGTTAGCAGTATTTATTTTAGCTATTGGTTATCTCTCACTTGAAATCATGCCAAGAGAGGAGGATCCTCAAATAGCCATAAGCGGAGGAGCTATCATAGTGCCAATGCCAGGAGCTACACCTAAAGAGGTAGAAAATGTCATCATAAAACCATTAGAGCAAAGAATAAGAGAGATTTCTGGAGTTGAACATATCTATGGCATGGCAATGCACAATGTAGGTATAGTAAATGTACAGTACTATATAGGTCAAAATAGACAAATATCAAATCTCAAGCTTTATGATAAGGTGATGCAACATATGGACGAATTGCCAAAAAATGCTATGCAACCTATCGTAAAACCTTTTGATATAGATATTGATATTCCGATTTTAAGCTTTGCATTTTACAAAAAAGATAAAAACTTAAGTGATGCTAAGCTTTTTAAAATAGTTAAAGATATTCAATACCAAATAAATGGTATAAAAAATGTTTCAAAAACTGAGCTAAAAGGTGCACACAAAAGGCAATTTAATATCTTGGTTGATTTAAATAAGCTAAAAGGGTATCATCTCTCTTTGGGGCAGGTGATGAAGGCTGTTAGCTCTATTGCTAAAGAGGTACCTGAGGTCAAAAATAGGACAAAAGATAAAAAGATAGTCATATTTGGTGTGCCAAACAGTATAGAGAGTGTAGAGGATGTCAAAAATATTATGGTTGCAAACTATATGAACTCTCCAATATATGTCAAAGATATTGCAAAAGTCGAAGATGGTATAGATATACAAAATTTTAAACAGGCAAATATCTGGACGAAGGATTTAAAAAGTGATACTCCACAATATACTCTAACAATAGCAAAACTAAAAGGAACCAATGCAGTATTTGTTGCAAATGATGTTTTAGCAAAGATAAAAGAGTTAAAACCAATCTTACAAAAAGAGGGTATTGGGTATGTCTTAAGCAGGAACTATGGAAAAAGAGCAAATGATGCTGTCAATGAGTTAGTAGATCATCTTTTGATAACCATAGGTATCATTGCAGTTATGCTAGTCTTTTTCCTTGGATGGAGAGAGTCTCTTATCGTTACCTTTACAGTTCCAGCTATTTTAGCTATCACACTTTTTATAGCATATATCACTGGTCAAACGATAAATAGAATTACACTTTTTGCATTTTTGCTATCTTTGGGACTATTAGTTGATGCTGCTATTATCGTTATAGAAAATATACATAGACACTTACATGATCACTCCTCAGTCGATAAAGATATGGATGAGATAGTGGTTGAAGCTACAGATGAGATAGGTTCACCTACCAATATAGCTACACTTGCAATCATCCTTACTATGGTTCCTATGGCATTTGTTGGGGGAATGATGGGTGAATTTATGAAGCCTATTCCACAAAATGTCCCTGTGGCATTGATAGCATCGCTTTTTATAGCATATATCTTTACTCCATATCTATCAAAAAAAATGCTTAAAAAGCCTCATATGCACCATCACCATCACCACTTTCAAAAAGATACCATTGAAAGTGAAGAAGAAGCAAGGGGAGGTGAATAATGAAATTTTATGAGAAATTTATATATGCTATCATAAACAGTGCTTTTTTAAAATTTATTGTAATTGTCATAACCCTTCTTGCACTTGCTGGATCTGTTATGATGTTGCCGACTAAGATAGTCTTAGCAAAAATGTTACCTGGTAAAAGTGCAAATACATATAGCATCTATTTAGACCTTCCAAATGGAAGCTCTATAGAGGAGACAAAAGAGATAGGCAGATGTGTTTTAGAGATCTTAAAAAAGGAAAAAGAGGTAACTGATATAGAGAGCTACTATGGCATGGGTGCACCACTTGATTATGCTGGACTTGTAAAAGGTAGTGGCTTTAAAAATAGTGAAAATGTAGCTGAATTTGTGGTAAATCTAACAGATAAAAAAGAGAGAGATGAGAGAAGCTATGATATGGTTCATAGACTTAGACCTATCATAAAGAAAAATTGTGAAAAGTTAAAAGAGGGAACTGTTATAAAGATGATAGAACAACCAGCAGGTCCTCCGACTTTAGCATCAATAGTAACTGAGCTTTACGGTCAAAATCTAAACACAGTTAGAAAACTATCTAAAAGAGTAGCCAATATCTTAAAACATACAAAAGGATTGGTTGATATAGATATCATGGATGATGATATTTATACCAAATACAATGTAAAACCAAATGTTGACAAGATACAAAAAAGTGGGCTATCAGTTGAGCAAGTTCAAAAGATACTCTACCTTGCATTTGAAGGCATGGGAGTGGGAGTTAAAAATAGTGAAGAGTATCCCTCTCAGATCGAGCTATTTTTGAGACTTAGTGATAAGACAAGAAGATTTGATGCAACATCCTTACATGATGTAAAAGTCAAACTCTCATCGTTTGAGCTTATGAATCAAAAAGGGATGATGGTGCCTTTAGGTGAGGTTGTTGATATTGTCAAAAGTACCAATGAGTCAACCATAATGCACAAAAACTTAAAAAGATATATAAATGTAATAGCTGAGACTGATGAAGTTTCACAAGTCTATCCACTTTTGGATGCTAGAGATAAGATGGTAAAAGAGTTATCAAAATATTATACGATAAAAAAAGATAGTGTAAAAAACTTTACCCATATGTTTGATCTTCATTTAAGAGATAAAAAAACAGGCGAGAGACTTGATATAGTGTGGGATGGAGAGATGAAAGTTACCCTTGATACATTTAGAGACTTAGGACTAGCTTTCATAGCTGCACTTGTGCTGATATATGTTTTGATGGTAATTTACTATAAAAGTTACTCTATTAGCTCTATTATCATGTCTGGAAGCTTTTTATCCATCATAGGTGTCATTGTAGGGCATTGGGTGGCTGACCTTGTTACAAGAGATACATTCTTTTTAACTGCAACTAGTTTGATAGGATTTATAGCACTTATGGGTATAAGCTCAAGAAATTCACTCCTGCTTGTCGATTTTGCAAAAGCTTTGATGAGTGAGAAAGGTATTGAGAAAAAAAGAGCTATAGCCATTGCTACTGCAACTAGAGCTAAACCTATCATGCTAACAGCTATCGCTATCATACTTGGTTCAGCTCTACTTGCAAGTGATCCGATATTTGGAGGACTAGGAGTAGCACTAATAGGTGGAACAGTTGCAGCAGTAGCGGTTTCACTTATATTTATACCAGTTTTGATGGATAATACAAAGGCATTATAAAAAAAAGCTAAGAGCTAAGAGCAGAGAGCTTAGGGCTAAATATTGAAGCTCTATGCTCTATAAAAATTGAGGAGAAAAAATGGCGACATATTCTATGGGGGATTTGAAAAAGGGGTTGAAGATAGAGTTAAATGGCATACCATATAAGATAGTAGAGTATCAACATGTAAAGCCAGGCAAAGGTGCAGCATTTGTAAGAGTGAAGATAAAGTCATATCTAAATGGAAAAGTGATAGATAAAACTTTTCATGCTGGAGATAAGTGTGAGGCTCCTAACTTGGAAGATAAAGTTATGCAATATCTTTATAATGATGGAGAGTTGCTACACTTTATGGATACAGTTAGTTATGAACAAATAGCTCTTAGCCAAGAGCAAGTTGGAGATGCTGCTCAGTGGCTGATAGATGGAATGAATGTGGATATACTATTTCATAATGGAAATGCTATAGGAGTTGAAGCTCCTAATGTAGTAGAGCTTAAAATTGTAGATACTCCACCAAACTTTAAAGGTGATTCTCAAGGCGGAAAAAAACCTGCTACTTTAGAAAGCGGTGCAGTTGTACAGGTGCCTTTTCATGTATTGGAAGGCGATGTGATAAAGGTAGATACTACAAAGGGTGAGTATCTTGAAAAGGTCAAATAAATGATCAAAACTTTATAGGAGGCTAAGATGGCAAAAGTTTTAGTACCATTAGCAAACGGTTTTGAAGAGATTGAGGCTATGAGTATTATAGATGTACTTAGTAGAGCTGGTATCGAGGTAGTAGTAGCTGGACTTGAAAAAAGAGAGGTTGAAGGTAGCAATTGTGGACTAAAAGTGATAGCCCATACTGTATTGGATGAGGTAGATGTAGAGAGCCTTGATATGGTTGTACTACCTGGTGGACTTCCTGGCTCAGAGTATTTAGCAAAGAGTGAAAAAGTAAAGTCTATTATAAAGAGTTTAAGTGATAAAAACAAACCAGTAGGAGCTATTTGTGCTGCACCTTGGGCTTTGAAAGAGGCTGGTGTACTTGATGGCAAAAAACATACAAATTATCCCGGATTTGAGAGCCATACCGGAAAAGAGGGATATATAGCTGATAAAAAAGTAGTTATAGATGGCAATGTGGTAACTTCAAGAGGACCTGGAACTGCTATATGTTTTGCTTTGGAAATTGTAAAAATGCTTCAAGGTGAAGAGACCTATAATCAGCTAAAAGAGGGTTTACTAGCTGATTTTTGCTAAAAAAGGCTTGTAAAAAACTATAACACCTTAATAAAAAAAGAGAAAAAACATTAAAATATAATAAAACAAATAAAAGGTTATGAGGATAACTTTTAAAGAGAGCAATGTGTAACCCAGAAAGGGCTGCACATTGACTCCTATATTTTGCTATCTTGTCTATGCTAGTTTCGTGCCATTTGGTACTTCGCTATCAGGTGTAACTAAAACAACAGCTCCATCTTCTCTATGAAATCCAGTAACCAAACACTCTGACATAATCGGACCTATTTGTTTTGGTGGAAAGTTTATGACCGCCATTACTTGTTTGCCAATCAAAGTCTTAGCATTGTAAAGCTCTGTTATTTGAGCACTTGATTTTTTTATACCAATCTCTTTGCCAAAATCTACTTTTAATATAAAAGCTGGATTTTTTGCTTCTGGAAAATCATTTACCTCTATAATTGTACCAATTCTAAGTTCTACCTTTTGAAAGTCATCCCAATTAATATTTTTCACTATGTTATATCCTTGTGTAAGATAACGACTAAGATGAAAGACAAGGTGTCTCAAGATAAAATTTACCAATCAAATTAAAGTTTCTTTAACAAGATAGTTAAATTTGTCTTAAAAAGTCATGGATACCTTGTTCTTTT
>JALVXV010000013.1 GCA_027038235.1 Campylobacterales bacterium
ATAATGGATTTGACTTGATAGATAGAGCCTATCTCTTTTTTTATATCATTTGTGCCACATATGCCTATATTTATGATCTTTTTTATATTATATTTTTGAGATATATATGTTGTAGCGATAGCTGAATCGATTTTGCCTATTTTGCTAACAATAAGAGCAATATCACCATTAGCATAGATCACAAATGGCTCTTTTTCTACTTTTTTAAGTCCAAAATGCTCTATCAAAGCTTTAGCTTCGCTAAAAAGTGCAGTTACAAATATAATCATAACGATATTTTATCAAAATTTAGGCACAATAACAAAAAAGTAAGGTTAATATTTTGAGATACACTTTTAAAAAGATTTTAAATGAGCTTTTAAAGTATAAAAAAGAGTTTATTACTGCAAATATTATAGCTATTATTGCAGTAGTAGTAAGTACACCAGCACCACTTTTGATGCCATTATTGGTTGATGAAGTTTTGCTTAAAAAAACAGGCTTTTTGACTAAACATATTGATAATCTTTTGGGTCATCAAGAGGCTTTTGTATATATTTTGATAGTTTTATTTATGACACTTTCACTAAGGGCTATATTTTTTGGATTGACTATTTGGCATGATTATATATTTTCAAAAATTTCAAAAAATATCACCTATAAGATAAGAAAAGATATGCTTTTACATCTATCAAAGCTTTCATTGAGTGAATTTGAAAGTATAGGTAGCGGAAAAATATCATCACTTTTTTTAGTAGATGTTGCTACTATTGAGACATTTTTAGGGATGAGTATAAGTAAGCTTATCGTATCAGTGCTTACTGTTTTAGGAGTAGCAATTGTGCTTTTACTTATCAATTGGAAGTTAGCACTTTTTATACTTTTAGTAAATCCCTTTGTGGTGATAGTTAGTAAAAAATTTGCTAGAAAAGTAAGCTTATATAAAAAAGAGGAAAATAGAACTTTTGAAGCTTTTAGTGAAGCTTTGAGTGAGACATTGGATCTTTTTTGGCAAATTAGAGCCTCAAATCAGGAGAGAAATTTTATAAAAAGGTTATTTGTAAAAAGTGAAGAGATAAAAAATGCAGGTATTAATTTTGCTTATAAAAGTGATGTGGCTTTAAGATTTTCTTATCTACTTTTTTTGGGGGGATTTGAGATATTTCGTGCAGCATCAATTTTTACAGTAGCCTATGGAGAGCTTTCTATCGGACTTATGCTTGCTATATTTGGTTATCTTTGGGTCATGATGGGACCAATTCAAGAGATATTAAATATCCAATACTCTTACCACAATGCAAAAAGGGCATTAAATAGGATAAATCAAATCTTTAAAATGCAACAAGAGCCAAAATATCCCCATCTAAAAAATCCTTTTAAAGGTAGCAAAACAAACTCCATAAGATTAAAGGGGGTTGATTTTTCTTATGATAATAAAAATAGTATCTTAAAAGATATAAATATCTTCATAGAAAAAGGAAAAAATATTGCAATAGTTGGTGCTAGTGGTAGCGGAAAGACGACATTGGCTCAGATAATGGTAGGGTTTTATCCACTACAAAAAGGAGAGCTTTTTTATGATGAGGTAAATATCAAAGAAATTGGTCTTGATGTGGTTAGAGAAAATATCTTTTTAGTTCTTCAAACTCCTCTACTTTTTAATTCAACAATAAGATTCAATCTCACTTTAGGAAAAGATATGGATGATAAGATGATTTGGGAAGCTTTAAAGATAGCCCAATTAAAAGATATTATAAGCTCATTTGAAAGTGGGCTTGATACACAAGTTGGTAAAAATGGGGTAAAACTATCGGGTGGACAAAGACAGAGAATGAGTATAGCAAGGATGATTTTGCAAGATCCAAATATTATTATACTTGATGAATCAACTAGTGCATTAGATATCCACACTGAAGAGTCGCTTTTTGTAGCTTTAAAAGAGATATTAAAAGAAAAAACAGTTATAATAATTGCCCACAGATTAAGCACAATAAAACAGGCTGATTATATCTATATGCTCGAAGATGGACAGGTGATAGAGGAGGGTACAAAAGAGGAGCTTATAAGCTTGGAGGGTAAATTTGCTAAACATATAGGAGAGTGAGAGATATAAAAGAGGTTAGAGAGAGTTTTTTAGCTTTTCATTTTTTACAAAGAGATAAGGATGATTTTTGAATGATATATTTACTTCGCTATCTACCTATGGGTATATAGTGCTTTTTTTATACTCCTTTGGAGGAGGTTTTTTTGCTTTAGTTGCCGCTGGGATACTATCTTTTGCTGGTAAAATGGATATAACTACCTCTATAATGGTCGCTTTTGTGGCAAATTTTATAGGTGATACGGTTCTGTTTTATATAGCAAGATACAATAAAGCTATAGTAATGCCATATATAAAAACACATAGAAGAAAATTGGCACTTAGTTCGATAATGATGAAGAGGTATGGAGATAAGATCATATTTTTTCAAAAGTTTATCTATGGAGTTAAAACTCTCGTGCCTATCGCTATAGGTTTGACAAGGTATGATTTTAAAAAGTTTACTATCTACAATCTTTTTTCAGCTCTTATATGGGCTTTGGTGTTTGGTCTTGGAAGTTTTTATAGTGGAAAATATCTCTTAAAAGTAGTCCTATATCTTAAGAACCATATCTATATAACCCCTATAGTTTTAGCAATTTTACTATATCTTATGTGGCTATATATGGAAAAAGCAACAAGAAAAAGGGTATCCCATGGAGCAAAATGATAAGAGAGTAGGCTATGTAGGGTTTTTTTAGAGATACCCTTATGATAGATTAAAATTTGAAAATCTTTTAGCTTTTTGCAATTTCTCTTGCATTTTTTACTATATCTATGCCATATTTTTCTCTCAATTTTCCTACTCTTTTATAAAGATTATCCATCTGCCTATCTTTTTCATAATCTATAAGGGAGTAGATATGATTTTTGTGATTATAAAAGTGTGATAGAGATAGTGATAATCTTATGATTTTACTATTTTTGTAGATATCGATCTCATCAAAAAGCTTTATAAACTCCTCTTTTAAAAATGATTCAGTAAAAATTCTATTGAAAGTTTTATATCTTTTTGATTTTTCTTTAAATTCATACTTTATACCCAAAAAAAGAGTTGTAGGTCTTTTGTCTAGTTTTAAAAGTAAAAAACTAAGATGTCTTGTGAGGATAAATATCCTTCTTTTTATCTCATCTCTATCCAAAATAGGATCAAATGTTCTGGATATGCCTATACTTTTTCGCTCTTTTTGTCTATTAATCTCATCTTTGAAAGCCCCTGTTATTTTATCATAGAGCTCTCTTCCAGCCCCTCCCCAAGAGTATAGGAGTGTTTTTGAATGGTATATATCTCCAAGTGTATATTTTTTATAGCTATAAAGCTTTTTTCTCCAAGATCTACCAATACCAGGAAACTCCTCTATAGCAATATCTTTTATAAACTCTTTTATATGCTCTTTTTGTATAAGTTTTACTCCATTTGGTTTTGCTTTAGAGGTTGCTAATTTTGCTATCCATTTGGTATCTGCTATGCCTATAGATATAGGTAGTTTAAATCTATCTTTTATCTCTTTTTGTAATCCAATAGCAAAATCCAAGACTCTATCGCTCTTAATCCATCCAAAACTATCTGCAAAAAATTCATCTATACTGTACTGCTCTATAAGCGGAAGTCGCTTTTGTAAAAAATTTCTCAGCCTAAAAGATAGGGTGTGATAAAGCATCATATCTGGAGGAAGTATGATAAGATGCGGACAGAGCAGTAGTGCCTCTTTTATGGTCATGCCAGTTTTTATGCCACATTTTCTTGCTTCATAACTTGCAGTTGTGATGATGCCTCTTATTTTATCCCCATCTCTAAAAAACTCTTTAGCATATTTGTTGCTCTTTGAGAAAAATAAAGATGATACAAAGGCTCCACTATTTGCTATCATAGCCTTTTTGTTTGGAATATTATTTGAAAATATAAATTGATCACTTCGCCCACCAACTGCAACCTCTTTGTTTAAAAGGGTTTTATCTTTTATCCTCTCGCAAGAGACAAAAAATGAGTCAAGATCAAGATGCAATATCATGCTTTTTACCTTTGAAAAAAAGAGGAGCAAAGGAGGATAGGAGCAAAGGTGTAAAGTATGGTTATTTTCATAATAGTAGAGTTAAAAGGCTATTTCACCTATTTTTATAAAACTTTCTACTATTCTATCTATCCATTTGTTTATGGTATTAAATATATGCATTGTTACTCCTTAATATTTTTCAAAATTATACAATTTTTTAAAAATATGGTATAATAATATTTCAATTTGAAATATTGGAGTGGCAATGAAAGAGTTAAATGATATATTTAATCTTATGAAAGATATCATTTCAAACGAAATAGGTCAGAAGAGAGTCTATGATAAGGATCTGGCAAAAGCTTTGGGCATTCACCAAACAACTCTTGCTACAATAAAAAAAAGAGGTAAGATTCCTTATGATAAAGTGCTTGATTTTTGTGCAAAAAGAAAGATATCTATCAACTGGCTTTTGTATGACCAAGTGGTAGAAAGTATAAGAGATGAGACGGAGAAATTTGCTCGTATTAGATACTTCAATGACATCTATGCAAGTGCTGGAGGAGGGGCATTTAACTATGAGAAAGAGAGTGAGTATATCAATATAGATAAAAAGATACTTGAACATCTTGGTATAACCAATATAAAGGATATAGAGGCTATCAATGTTTTAGGAGAGTCAATGGAGCCAACTTTGAGAGATGGGAGTGTGGTTTTTGTTGATAAAAGTGATAAAAATATTAAAAAAGATGGCATTTTTGTACTTTATAGCAATGACGGACTATTTATAAAAAGGATTTTTTATGGTATTGATGGAAATTGTGAAATTATATCAGACAACCCAGCATATCCCACACAAACAATGCCCAAGGGTAGCTTTGAAATAGTTGGAAAAGTAATAGGCTCAGTTAGCAAATTAACTCATTGATTTCCTAAGTTTTTTATTGTATAATCCACCATAAACTCTTGCTAAAAGAGTAGAAGGAGCAGTGGATTGGACTATTTGAGAAAATATATCTTGGGGTTGATAGTAGTGATATTTTTAGTAAGTTGTGG
>JALVXV010000014.1 GCA_027038235.1 Campylobacterales bacterium
AAATATTTACACCCTCTTTTTTTTGCCTCTTTTAAATGCAAGATTGTTTGAAATATTGAAGGAGTAGTTAAACTCTTGCCTTCAATCCTCTCTTCATTGATAAAAAAACCTCTAGTTCCTTGCATAGCCACTTTGTAACCTAGATCTAAAAGGATAGAGTATATTGCACCTGCAGTTGTAGTTTTACCATTTGTACCAGTTATGCCTACAATTTTTATATCATTTAAATTGAGCATATCTATCAACTCTTTAGGAGTTATGATACCTTTTATGTTGTTTTGATTTGTATCTGTTAAATACTTTTCATTTTGTGCAGTTTTTAAAAAATATGTATCACTATTGCATTGAGTAGTATCATCTGTAATAGTAAAATTATCAAATATCAATTTCACAAAAAATTCCTTCACCCTAAGATAAAATTAACAGCAAAAAGTATATGATAAAAAAGGCTCTAAGCTCTCTGTACTAGGCTCTAAGCTTTTGTTTATTTTTCTCTTTTATCTTGTGGAGTACACTTTGTAGTTTTGTATCTTTTGGAAAGAGATTTATAGCTGCTTCACCATATGAAAAGGCAGTATCAATATAGTCGTTATCTATCAATCTATCTAAAAAATCAATAAACTCATCTTTTGAATTGATTAGAACTTTAGTACTAAACATTATATCTTCATATGCTCTTTTAAAGCTTCCTCTATCTTTAATAAGTTGGATAAAGTCACTATAGTTTATACTATTATCATCTTGATACTCATTGGCTAGATAACCGCTATCTAAAAGTCTATTTAACAATTCTACATCAAAATCCATACTCTCTATAAGACTTTCAATAATCTCCTCAGCACTCTGCTCTTCTATCTCTTTTGTAACTTGATAATACTCATATATAGCTTGGGCTTTCTCCTCATTTTCATTACCCATATCAGCTAACATAGCACAAATTTTCAACTCTTTATCATTTGGATACTCACTAAGTGCTAAAGAAAAATTTTGCAAAGCCTTATCATATTCACCTTTAAAAAAATACTCTTCAGCCTTTGCTTTCAATCTCTCTTTTTTAAGTTTTGCCATAAGTTTAAGATCCTTTTGCTATCTCATCTATCATATTTTCCATCCCAGGGGCAATATTTATCACCTCTATCTCAGGATGTATATCCATTCTAAGCTGTCTTTCTATACCATACTTAAGAGTTTGAGAACTTGCACTACATCCATGACAAGCACCCAAAAGTTGAACAAATACTTTTCCATTTTTAATATCCAAAAGCTTCATCCCGCCACCATCAAGTGCCAACATTGGAGCAACTTTTTCTAAAGATTTTTCCACAACTGGTCTTAACTCTTCATCGCTAAATGGTATCATAATATATTCCTCACTCTTATAAGTAGCAATGTAATTTAACTATATATTGGTTTAAAAGTTGATTAATTTTGAAGCTTGGGGGCAAAATACCCCCATTTTTAGAAGTATTAAACTAGCTCTATAAAAGCCATAGAGGCTGCATCACCTCTTCTAAGTCTTGTTTTTATAATTCTTGTATAGCCACCATTTCTCTCTAAATATTTTGGTGCTATCTCATTTACAAGTTTTTTTGTAGCCTCTTTATTTTGCAAAGATGCAAAGACTGCCCTATGTGCATTAAAATCACCCTTCTTTGCCGTAGTTAAAAGCTTTTCAAAATATCTTCTAAGCTCCTTTGCTTTCTGCAAAGTAGTCTCTATTTTGCCACTATTTATAAGTGCAATACTGAGATTTTTAAGTAATGCCGCTCTATGAGTGCTAGTTCTACCTAGCTTTCTATATCCATGCTTATGTCTCATCATTTATCCCTTTTTTTCTTGTTGTTTTAACTCTTCAATCTTTTTACTTAACAAGTTCAAAGTATCCTCATCCAATTCCATACCTACAGGAAAATCTATCTCATTCATCTTTTGTATGATCTCTTCAAGAGACTTTTTACCTAGATTTTTTATCGCTTTAAGTTCGCCCTCACTCATGATTGCCAATTCACCTATATATTTTAAACCGGCTCTCTCTAAGCAATTTGAACTTCTTACACTAAGTTTTAAAGTATCAATGCTTTGAAGAAGTTTTGATATTTCAGAGCTATTTTCCTGAGTATTTATTCCTGTTTGAAAATCACTATCCATGATCTTATTGAACACACTTAGCTGCTCATTCATAGCCATTATAGAGTTTTTAAAAGCATCCACAGGATCTATCTGACCATCTGTTTCAATAGTAAAGATGATCTTTTCATAGTTAGGATTGTCTTCAACCAAAACTTTTTCTATCTCATATACAGCCTTCCTAACAGGTGTAAAAAATGCATCAAGTGCTATGTAGCCAGAATCTAGTTCATCTCTTACATCTTCACTTGCAACATAACCTATACCCTTCTCAACAATAATAGAAAAGTTTAACTCTGCATCTTCATTCAATGTTGCAAGATAGCTATCTGGATTGACAACACTTACTTCACTATTTTGCAAATCACTACCTTTTAGCTCCTTAGGACCTGTAAAGGTATAATTTACAACAACTCTATTGTTTGCTTCATCATTTATCTTAAATCTTATATTCTTAAGATTTATTATAAAAAATGCTACATCTTCAAGCATTCCTCTAATGCTATCAAATTCATGAGTTACCCCCTCTATTTTCAAGCCTATTGGAGCATATCCTACACTACTTGAAAATAAGAGTCTTCTTAGGGGGTGAGCTAAAGTGATGGCAAATCCATTTTCAAATGGGTAAGCATGTACTTCAGCTACATTTTCATCTAACTTTTTGACTTCTAGTTCTGTTGGCATATATGGTGTTACTTTTATCTTATTCATATCAGGCCTCTTTATTATTTAGAGTACAATTCGACTATATATCTCTCTTCTACAGGGATAACAACCTCTTCTCTCTCAGGAATTCTAGTAAATATACCAAAAACCTTCTCTTTATCAACATCAACCCATGGAACTATACCAGTTTGAGCTGTAAGCTCTATTGCTCTTACGATTTGTGGATTGCTTCTTGATCTCTCTCTTACCTCTACCTTTTGACCAGGTTTTACCCTATATGATGGAATATCTACCTTTTTGCCATCGACTAAAATATGGCCATGGGTTACAAGCTGTCTTGCAAATCTTCTAGTAGTAGCAAATCCCATTCTATAAACTACATTATCAAGTCTTCTCTCAAGAAGTTGTATAAGATTTTCACCCGTATTACCTTGGGCTCTATTGGCATCACTAAAAAGTCTTCTAAACTGCTTTTCGCTTACACCATACATAAATTTTGCTTTTTGCTTCTCTCTTAGTTGCAAGCCGTATTCACTCACCTTTGATCTTCTTTGTCCATGTTGACCTGGAGCATAAGGTCTCTTATCAATAGCACTCTTACCAGCAAGTCTTCTCTCGCCTTTTAGTGCTAGACTAGCTCCTAGTCTTCTTTCTAACTTTTCAACCGGTCCTCTATATCTTGCCATTATCTATCTCCTAAATAACCATTTTAAAAAAGCTCAGAGCTTAGAGCTAAGAGCTTAGAGTAGGTGTAAAGGGGTAAAGGTGTAAAGGGGTAAAGGTACTTAAATTCTATATTCATAATAGCACCCCTATCAAATCTTTACCACTATTTACTCAATCCTAAATTCTAAATCCTAACATTCACCTAATGGTGAAAAAAATCTTTTCATTCACTTTGCAGTGAAAAAAATCTTTTCATTCACTTTGCAGTGAATTAACCGAAAATCTACCTCGCTTTACTCGCTACGATTTTCTTCAAGGTTACAATTCCTTCTCGTGTTCGTCACTAAAATCCTTGATTTTAGGACTCACACATGAGAACTCATAGTAAAACCTATAAAACGATAAGCAGTTATCGTTTTATTACGGTTTTACACTCGTCTTCTTTTTGGTGGTCTGCATCCATTGTGAGGTAATGGGGTTATATCTTTAAAAAATGTTACTTTTATACCCTCATGTGCACCTACACTCTTTACTGCAGTCTCTCTACCACTTCCAGGTCCTTGGACTTTTATGCCTACCTCTTTTATGCCATGTTCAGTTGCTTTATTTAGTGCATCTTCTACTGCCTGTTGGGCTGCATATGGAGTTGATTTTTTACTTCCTTTAAACCCAAGACTTCCTGCACTACTCCAAGCTATGACATTTCCCATCTCATCTGTTACTGTAATAACGGTATTGTTAAATGTTGCAGAGATATAAACTACACCCTTTGCAATATTTTTCTTCACAACCTTTTTTCTAGTTACTTTTCTTTTTGCCATCTATTACACCTTTTACTTTGCAGCAGAACCGACAGTCTTTTTTCTGCCTTTTCTAGTTCTTGCATTTGTTTTTGTTTTTTGACCACGAACAGGCAAACCTCTTCTATGTCTTAGGCCTCTATAATTTCCCAAATCCATCAATGCTTTGATATCCATTGCTACTTGCTTTCTAAGATCACCTTCAACTGTATAATTTTTTTGGATCTCCTGTCTTATAGATGCTGCCTCCTCTTCGGTAAGCTCATTAACTCTCTTATCAAATGAGATTCCAGTAGCAGTTAAAATATCTCTTGATGTTTTAAGTCCAATTCCATAAATGTATGTTAAAGCATACTCAATTCTTTTTTTCATTGGTAAGTCCACACCAGCAATTCTTGCCATCAAATCATCCTTGTCTTTGTTTATGTTTAGGGTTTACACAGATTACTCTAAGTGCACCTCTTCTCTTAATGATCTTGCATTTAGCACACATCTTTTTGACACTAGGTCTAACTTTCACTTCAAACTCCTTGTGTTAATTCCACTATGATAAACTGACTTAGGTTTACTGAAACATAGCAAACCAATAACTAAAAAAATAGTGGTGCTTTTTTAGTTATTCTTCATACAGTTTCAAAAGGGATGAATTATACCCTAATTTTGATAAAATGTTACTTATATCTATAAGTTATGCGACCTTTATCAAGACTATAGGGAGTTAATTCAACTTTTACTTTATCTCCGGGCATTATCTTTATATAATGCATTCTCATCTTTCCAGCAATGTGACAAAGCACTTGATGCCCATTTTCAAGCTCAACTTGAAA
>JALVXV010000015.1 GCA_027038235.1 Campylobacterales bacterium
AACCATTTTTTCTTTTTAAGCCAAAAGTATATGCCTGTTGCTATACTTATATTTAAAACTATAGAAAAAAGATAGCCGTATTTCCAGCTAAGTTCAGGCATATATTTAAAATTCATACCATAATTTCCCACTATAAAAGTCAAAGGCAAAAATATAATTGTAATTGCGGTTAATCTCTGCATAGCGGCATTCATTCTATTTGACATGATACCCATATGAAAGTTTAAAAGGTAGCCTGTTCTATCAAGTAAAGTTCTATTCTCTTTCACCAAAAATAGAACATGCTCTTTAAGATCAGATATTTCATACTTTAACTTTTTTTTCTTTGCTAAAGACACCGCATTAAAAGCTTTATTTACCACATCACTCTCTTGCACAAAAAGCTTTACAAGTCTATTTAGCGTCCTTCTAGCATAATAAATCTTTTCTTGTACCAACTTTTCATCAATACTTTCATTCATTATCTGATCTTCAAGCTCTTCAAGACTCGCATCTATGATATCAGACATAAATATAGAGTTATCCATGATAATATCTATCACGGTATATATCTCAAAAATTATATCAGCTTTATGCAGTTTCATTCGTCGTTCAAACTTTTTGGCTATCTCTATAACAGCCTCATCTTCATCACAAGCTACAATGAGTTTATTCTTTATCTTAATGATAGCTATATTTGCAGTATCAAAATCAAGATACTCATCTCCTGAAAAACTTAAATGCTTCAGTATAGTTACATCACCGTTTGGAATGATATCAAATACCGGAGTTTGATCCTCACTCATAATATCTTCTATAATTTGTTCCGGGAAATCATTTGCAAAAAGCCATGATTTTAGCTTTTGATTAGATACATGTGTAAAAAAAACTTGATGTATAGGTTTATCTAAATCCAACACATCAACTTTTTCTTCAACCAAATATCCGTTTTCTACATAAAACATTTTCATAGCACACCCCTTGTTTGGCTAACACAAGGGGTATTTTACTTCATTATTGCTTAAAGACTTATTTTTTCTTAAGTGTGATAACTAAAACTCCATTTATATAGTTAGTTTTCAAAGAGTTTTCATCCGCATCACTTGGAAGTGTTATCTCCCTTTCAAAATTACCTATATATCTCTCTTGTTGGATGAAGTGTGAATTTTTTTTATCTATTTTATTGGTAGTTTTTGCTTCTACTTTTAATATATGGTTTTTTACACTTACTTTTATATTGTTCTCTTTTGAGCCGGGTATGTTTACATTGATGACATATTTATCTCCCATATCTTTCATATCAATAGAGGGAGAAACGGTAAAATCTTTAAAAAATTTATCAAAGTCAGGGTCATTTTGAAACTTTGCATTAAATGAGCCAAATACCCTATTCATCTCCTCTTGCATTTTTTTAAACTCTTCAAAAGGGTTTAAATTAAGATTATTGCTAAGAGCAAACTGTTTAAAAGGGTCATTTGGCTGCAAACTATTTTTTTTAGAGGATGTAGAAACAGTCGGTTTTGAAACTTTCACAATTTTATGAATAGGTTTGTAGTAAGACTCTTTTGATTTTAGTTTATTATTCATTTGGTAAAGATAGTATCCTTCTACTCCAACGGCTATGATAAGTAGAGTTGATAAAAATATTAGTATTTTATCTCTCATGCTTACCTCCTTTATGACATCTCTAATATTTTTATAATTATATTCTAAGGAGGTAAATAGATAGTAAATTATTTTATGCTACATCCATTTTTATTAACTAAATCAGAAAACGGCGTATTTGGACACTTATCATATAGGTCAATAACTCCATCCATATCTCTATCAAGTGCACAGCCAAATTTATCTACAAGAGCTAGGGCAGGAGTTGACGGACAAATGTCTCTAATATCTGTGACACCGTCTTTATCACTATCAATATTTGTGGCATCAGGAATAGCACAGCCGATAAAAATAGTAGCTAAGAGTAGTAAAAAATATAGCTTTTTCATTAACTAAACTTACCATCCGCCACCGTGTCCGCCTCCTGCGCCGCCATGTCCGCCTGCACCCATTCCATTTCCACCTATTCCATTTTCTGAGCCCATTCCGCCTACACCTATTCCGCCGCCAAAACCCATATCATTATCCATTCCTTTAACACTTTGTCTTGTGTCTTTAGTTACACTTTTACTATGATTCTTTGTAGCTTGAGATCTGTTTTTAGCAAGTTCCTCTTTCTTCGCTTCTATCTCTTTTTGTATCTCTTTTATTTTTTCTTCACGCTTTTCTTCATTTATCTTACCGATTTTCATCTTGATGGCATTCATATATTTATATCTATCTTCCGCTTTTGCTTGTTGCATCTGTTCAATTAATTCACTAACTGTTTTATTTTCAAGCGATATTGTGTTATCTGCCGCATTAATTCCAATATGTCCTAAAACTGCTACTGATAAAAATATATTTTTTATTTTCACCCGTAAATCTCCCTTCGTGAGATAGGTGTAAAGGTGGGGAGGGGTAAAGGTGTAAAGAAAAGAGCGGCTTTCTTCTCTTTCTTCTTCTCTTTACTCCTATCCCCCTTTACTCCTTTACTCCTAATCATTACTCACATCAGTTTTGAAAGCTGATGTGAGTATTTCTCCACATTTTACCAAAAGTACTGCTTTAACCAAACTACTATTGTTTGCCAAACATATTTCCTTTGCCTTGTTGGGTAGTGCCGTTTTGAGGATAGACTCCAACTTTATTTGTCAAAAGTGAATCTCCCTCAACATAACAACCGTTTGCTACACCTATATTTTCCAATGCCTTATCAAATGCCCAGTAGTGATTGTAACTACCATCTCTAAGTACTTCAAAAGCAGCCGTTATATCTGTAGCATTTGACTCTTTAGATTGTTGGATATACTCATCCAAATCATTTATATCTGTTACTTCCACCATACAGCCCACTTTAAGTGCATCTTCTTGAGAATTTATTCCTAAAGAGTATAGTGTATCATAAAGTTCTTGAATTTTTTGTATATCATACACTCCGCTTGGCATATTTGTAGCAGACATATTATTCTCTTCGACAATAGTTTTATCCACATTTGTAAAATCCGAAACATTCAAATCATATCTTTGAACAAGGGATTGGACGATAGAGATATGCCTACTTTCTGACCTTGTAGCAATATTGTAAAATTGATTTATTTCAAGATTGCTATTTTCTTTATAATAATCATAAAGAGCCATATAGACATCATGAGCCAACCTCTCCTCATTTCCCATATGCGATAGCGAATCCTTAAGTTCCTGAGTCAAAACTGATGTTTTAGGATAATTATCCAAATCAAACCCATAGCCGTATTGGGTACTTCCGTTTTTATTAAAATTACCATTGCCCTGTCCAAAGCTACTATTTGTATCCGGTCTATATCCCTGTTTAAATGCTTGTTCACTTTTTTGAAAATGCTCTCTTGCTTGAGTCGGATTAATATCTAAGTGTCCATTATAATCTTTATCCAAACCTAAGTCAAACTTGTTATCTAAGTCAATTAAATAACTTTCATTAATTTCATTAAATGAAATTGTATCATTTAGTTCAGACAAATCATTTACTACACTAGGCTCTATAGTTATCCCATTTGTTGCATTTTCATCACTATCAAGTGATTGAAGCACTTGAAGCATCAATGTAACTGTATCATTACTATCAGCAAGAGTAGCCGGTGTTACTAAACCGTCAGCAAGAGGTGTAGTCTCTCCTAAGATAAGTTTTCCTATAGAGAATTTAACTTTATCACCTTTATTGTAATAAAATCTACCGTACTCATCCGTATAACCTTTTAGACTAGAATTTGTCTCATAATATACACCCTCAACCGCAGAATCTATAAAATATCCGGTAGCAGTGCTATCAGTCGCACTGCTACCGCCGCCGCCACACCCTACAAGTAACACACCTGTTGCTACTGTAGCAAATAGCAATTTTGTATTTTTATTTATTGGCATTAAAACTCTCCTTATCTTCTTCCTCCGCCATGACCGCCGCCATGACCACCACCTGAGCCCATTCCGCCCATTCCACTTGAACCCATTCCACTTGAACCCATTCCTCCAAAGCCCATTCCGCCTCCTGTTGATTCACCGGTATTGCCCAAGCCTGTACCGTCTTGAGGAGCAGAACCGGTCATATCACCATGACCTTTTGGGGATATACCAAGAGTTTCCTTTTGTTCAGTAGTCATTGTACTAACTCTGCTTTGCATTTCATCTCTAAAGGCTTCTCTCTCTTCTGTAGCCACCGTACCTCTTGCCGCAACCAACTCCTCAGTTGTCATTTGTGAAAAATCAGTCGCATTTAAAATCCCTGCAGCTAATATTGCCGCTAAAGCCAATCTCTTCATCTTTAACCTCCTATGATTAATTTTGTAATGAAATTATTGCATAGGAGTGTTAGTTGAGTGTTAGTTTTACAACTGTCCCTCTATCTTTTTTGCTTTTTATATCTATGGATATATTTAATTCATCACAAAGTTTTTTTACTATATTTAGCCCTATGCCCAAACCTCTTTCATTCTCTTTATAAAATCTATCAAAAACTTTACCTACATCTTCTATACCTATACCGTTATCTTTGATGATTATTTCTCCTTTTTTGATAACAATATCTATATATGGACTATTTTGCGAAGAGTATTTACAAGCATTTGAAATGATATTGTCAATAATTCTCAAAAAAGCATCTTTGTCACTTCTATATACAAACTTTTCACCTGAAATATTTATGGCTATCTCAGGATATAACTTTTTAAAGTACTCTACTCTCTCATTTATTAGCTCATAAGGATTTATCTGTGAAATTTGAGGATGAAACCCTTTTATCTCAACTTCAAAATTTTTATATAAAGAGAGTATTCTTTTTGCACTTACCTCTATCCTATCTAACTCTTCGGAGTTGTCTTTTGTTTTTAAAAACTTTGTATTTAAAAGAATAGTAGTAATGGGTGTATTTATATCGTGTATCACATCTTTTAAAAACTCCTCTATCATATCCACAGCTTTTTTCATAGGCTTTAGAGCATAAAAAGCATAAAAAAGAGAAATAAGCAACAATAAAAATAAAACTATACCGTAATATGCCAATATCCTAAGCTTTATAGCCTGTATATCTTTTTTATATTTTTTAAAGGGGTAAAATATCTTTAAAAGTTTCTTTTTGTTTGAGGGTATTCTAAAGAGTGCATAAATCTCTTTTTTAGTTATATAAAGCATATCTATTTTTTTACTATTTGTATTATCTATGATAGTCGCATCAAACTTTTTACCTTTAAAGTTAAAGTTGTACTCTCTCATTTGATATAAAAGATTATCATTGTAGAAAATAATTTGCTGTTTATAGTAAAGATAGGCTATCACCCCACTCATCAAAGCCAATAGAGTAAAAAAGATAATAAATACTTTTAAAAATGACTCTTTTTCATAACTCTTCAAGCTTATACCCCACACCTCTTATATTTTTTATATTTAGTCCTAGCTCATTTTTTAATTTATTTATTTGCACTCTCAAAGCTACATCGCTTGGTTTTTTCATAAGATCAAAAAGTTGCTCTTTATGGATAATTTTTCCTATATTATTTAAAAACAAAGATGCTATACTTTGTGATACTTCTCCAAGCTCTATCTCTTTATCATCTTTATATATTCTATCTTCTCCTTGGTCGTATTTAATATCTCCATATTTTATAAAAGGATTGCTTCTCTTCAATATCGCTTCAATCCTAACAAGCAGTTCATCAAAATCAAAAGGTTTTTTTATATAGTCGTCACACCCCGCATCAAATCCTTTGGAAATACTTTTTATATCTTTAAGAGCGGTGATAAAAAAAGCAGGAGTTTTATCGCCACTATCTCTTAAATCTTTTAGCAGATCAATACCGCTACCAAATGGAACATTTATATCAAATAGATATAGATCAAAACTATTTTCAAAAGTTTCATCCAATGCTTGATCTATATTTTTTACGGTAGTAACACTATAGTTTTGATCTATAAGCAATGATTTAATCGTTTGCAAAAGCATTTCATCATCTTCAAGTAAAAGTATCTTATACATTTTCTCTCTTCCTTTTTAAAAACAAAATTATAGCATAAAGATAAATTTAACAATCATTTAACTCTCAAGGGATATAATGTCGAAAATTTTTTAAAAGGATTTACTATGGTAAAAAGATTACTACTTAGTATCTTGGTTGTAGCAGGGATTTTATCCTCAGGTGCTTTAGCAAAAAGCAAACATATGATGTATCAAGCCGTACCGATGAATAAGGCTCAAATCATTCAAAACGGCAAAGAGAAAGCTTACTGTCCAAACTGCGGTATGACTTTAAGAATGTTTTACAAGACCAACCATGCCGCCACGGTAAATGGCAAAGTAAAACAGTACTGCTCTATGCACTGCTTGGCTGAAGATGCCGTAAAGGGTTTAAATCCGACAGATATAAAAGTGGTTGATAATACTACTTTAAAATTTATCCCAGCAAAAGATGCTTTTTATGTTGTAGGTAGTAACAAACCTGCCACTATGAGCAAAGTAAGCAAGTATGCTTTTGGTACAAAAGATGCTGCTATGGCATTTGCTAAAGAAAATGGTGGGAAAGTTTTGAGCTTTGATGAAGCATTTGCAATAGCAAAAAAGGCTTATAAAAAAGAGGCTATGATGATAAATAAAAAGCAGCATATGATGGCTAAAAAAGGTGAAATGATATTTGCTAAAAAGTGTAGTGCAGATAAACTTCCACACTTTAACTCAACTGCAGATGCAAAGGCATATATCAAGTCTCATGGAATTTGTGGTAAAATGATGGGTAAACCTCTTCAGGCAGTAGGATTGTACCTATATTTTAAAGATAACAATAAATAAAAACTTTTTGGAGAGCCTTTTTGCTCTCCAAAATTGTAATTTGATTTGTCAGTTTGTATCTATGTTGCTTTGACCCAAAGCTATCTTAAACTGAACAAGCACTCTTTCCTGCAGTTGCAGTACCAGGTATTCCAATAGTAGGCTGAATCGCTTCATTATCAACTCCGCCCTCTTCATTTATCTTCTCTATCATCTCCCAAAGCTTTTTAGCAGCTTCAAAATATTTTTTTGCAGTTATGGTATCGGGAAATTCACTAGATATTGGTTTTCCTGCATCACCACCCTCTCTAATAGCTGGTTCAATTGGTATCTCACCAAGTACAACAGTATCAAACTCTTTAGCTAAAGGTTCAGTTGTACCTTTTCCAAATATATCATACTCTTTATCTGTCTCAGGGCAGATAAATCCACTCATATTTTCTACTATTCCAGCTATTGGAATATTTAATTTTTTGAACATATCTAAGCTTCTTGCAGTATCATCAAGTGCAACTTTTTGAGGAGTTGTTACACAAACTCCAGCAGTTACTGGAACACTTTGGGCAAGTGTAAGCTGTGCATCACCAGTACCTGGAGGCATATCTATAACAAGCACATCCAAATCTCCCCATAAAATATCTTGTAAAAGTTGCTGGATAGCCTTCATAATCATTGCACCTCTCCAGATAAGAGATTGACCCTCTTCCATAAGACTTCCCATACTCATTACCTCAACTCCATGAGCTAAAATGGGTTTTACTTTGTTTCCTATGATTTCAGGAGTTTCACCTACTATACCCATCATTCTTGGGATATTTGGTCCATAAATATCAGCATCTAAAAGACCTACTTTTTTACCCTGCTTTGCAAGAGATATAGCAAGGTTTACTGTCGTAGTTGACTTACCTACACCGCCCTTTCCACTACTTACCATTACAAAGTTTTTGATATGTGGAGCGATATTCTTTCCTTTTGAGCTTGATTCTCTAGGCATTTTTGGCTTTTTTAGATCTATTTCATACTCTTTTATGCCAATACTCTCAAATGCCTCTTTTATATCATCTCTTATCTGCTTTTCTACTTCTGGTGCTGAGGAAGTGATCTCAACACTAACTTTTACCCTCTCCCCTTCCACTTTAATATCTTTAACAAATCCAAAATCTACGATACTTTTTGTAAATCCTGGATATGCTACCTTTTTCAAAGCTTCAGTAATCATATCATTTGTGATCATATGACTCCTTTATATAGTAATTGGATTTGGAATTTATCATAAAAAAGATAAAAAAAAGCTTTCAAATTGTATAATATCGTAACATATTTACAAAAAAGGACAAAATTTGCCTGATTTATCTCTCATTTTGTTAGGAGCAGGAGATTCTACAAGGTTCAAAGCTAGTGTAAAAAAACAGTGGCTAAGGGTAGGAGATGAACCGCTATGGCTTTTTTTAGCGAAAAGATTGCAAAAAAAACTAAATCTAAATGATATTATTATAGTAGCAAACAAAAATGAGATACCCTATATGAAAAATTTTGCTAAATTTACCTATATAGAGGGTGGAAGTAAGAGGCAACTATCTTTAAAAAATGCCCTAGAAAAAGTAAAAAGTGAGTATGTCATAGTCAGTGATATAGCTAGAGTCTGTCTTGAAGATGACTTTATAAAGAGACTTTTAAATAGTGTTGGCTTAGCAGATGTAGTAGTGCCTTATCTAAAGGCAAATGATACAGTTCATTATAAAAATAGACCTATCGATAGAGATGAGATAAAACTTATACAAACACCTCAGATTTCTCGTACTCAAATCTTGAAAAAGGCTCTTAAAAGCGATAAAATCTTTACAGATGATAGTAGTGCAATTTTAGAAATTGGTGGGAGCATTAAGTATGTGGAGGGTTCTAGCAATGCCACAAAATTGACCTATTTGGAGGATTTGCATTTGATGAAATGTTTAAAACCCCCTTTGAATACTACCTTTTGTGGCTTAGGATATGATGTGCATCAATTTGAAAAAGATAAAAAGATGTTTTTAGGAGGAGTGAAGATAGATCTCCCTTATGGATTTAAGGCTCACTCAGATGGCGATGTTCTTTTACATGCACTTTGCGATGCACTACTTGGTGCTATAGGACATGGTGATATAGGAGAACTCTTTCCAGATGATGATATGAGATACAAAGATGTTGATTCTAAAATTTTATTAAAAGAGGTGGTAAAATTTCTATATAGTGTTGGATATAAGATAGACAATACCGATATAACTATTGTAGCCCAAAAACCAAAAATAACTCCCTACAAAGAGATGATAAGAGAGAGCATATCAAAAATACTTAAAATTCCAAACAACAAAGTAAATATCAAAGCAACTACTACTGAAAAACTTGGTTTTATAGGTAGAGGTGAGGGTGTTGGGGTACATGCTATTGTATCTTTGAGTTATTTTGATTGGAGCAAGGAGATAGTATCATGAATGTATTGATCATCGAAAATGAGATCTATCTTGCACAAAGTATCTCTTCTAAACTCTCTAAAATAGGCTATACTTGCAAAATAGTAGCAACCATAAAAGAGGCTTTAGATGAGGGATATTATGATATTATTTTATTAGCTACAAATATATCTGGGCAAAATTTTTATCCTGCAATTAAAAAGTATAAAAATTCTATCATTATACTACTTATATCATATATCAGTAATGATACTGTTTCAAAACCTTTAAAAATGGGAGCAGATGACTATATTTTAAAGCCATTTATGATAGAGGAGTTGTTGCGAAAGATAGAGCATCTTTTTGAGTATAAAAAGCTTAAAAAGGAGAACAGTTTTCTAAAGAGTTATGTAGAAAGTTTTTTTCAAAATAGCTCATTAAAATTGCTAGATACAAAAAAGATTGTTCCTCCTATATTTTTAAAAAGTAGTTATCAAAAATTTGCAGATCAATTTGTTTATGAATATGCAAAAAGTACAAATATTATTCCTGTATTTATAGCTATTGATTCTCCTGCAGCTATCGAAAAAATAAAACAGTATGATGACAGTACACTACTTTATCTAATCAATTTTCAAAATTTAAGAAGAGATGAAAAGATAAAGCTTTTATCCATGGTTGAAAAAAAATGTGTAATTTTATGCACAACCAACCTAAATGAAAAGCTAAATCCCAATTTTAATACAATTTTACTTGATGATTATGATAAAATATATGAAACTGGGGATATATTGTCTATCGATGACTATGTAAAATATGTGATACAAAGATTTCAAGATAGATTTACCGATACTGAACTTAGTAAAAAACTTGGAATATCAAGAAAAAGCTTATGGGAAAAGAGAAAGAGATATGGATTTAATAAGAAAAAATGATACATTAAAAGAGTTACACTTAGATAGGGAGGCTATAGCAACTCTCTCACTTGTTAAAGAGGGTATTTTAAAACCTATTGACAAATTGATGAATGAGGCTGAGTCTGAAAAGATTTATCAAACTTATAGGTATAAAGGGCATTTTTTACCCTTTCCTTTTATACTAGCTCCTGCTGGTAGAAGAAATGAGGAGGTCTTAAAAAAAGCAAAAAAGGGTGAGGTATTAAAGATAGTTGTCAATAAAAAATTAAGAGGCTATATTGAGGTTGACTCAATATATAAAATAGACATCAATAGAAGAATAAAAGCTATATTTGGTACTGATGATAAAACTCATCCCGGAGTAAAAGATACCTTAAAAAGGCTTGGCAAATATGCAATAAGTGGAAAATATGATATAGAATTTGATGATATAAAAAAGCTAAAACAGAGGATAAAAAGTGCAAAAAAACAGATCCGAGCTAAAAAGACAACTGCTATAATGATGGCTGCAAAACCTCTACATAGAGCTCATGAAAGGCTTATTAGACTTACCCTTGAAAATACAGATCTCTTAGTCATTTTTCTCTTAAAACCATACAAAAAAGATATTCTCTCTTATGAGATAAGATATAAAACTATGGAGTATTTTGTAGATAACTTTCTTCCTAAAAATAGAGTAGTAGTAGTACCATTTGAAAATACATATATCTTTGCTGGTTACAATAATGCAATACTAGACTCACTTGCAGCTAAAAATTTTGGATGTAGCGATATTGTTTTGGGGCAAAACCACTCAGGCATTGGTATATTTTATGATCATGATAGAATAAACTCTATAATGGACAAGGTAAAAAAGAGTGGGATTAATGTAGAGATCATGAGTGAGTTTGTCTATTGTAACCAGTGTAAAACTTTGGTCAGCACAAAGACTTGTCCTCACGGAAATCACCATCATATATCATATCATTCACCATCCATTCTTGAGATATTAAAGGCTGGTTTGCTACCACCAGCAGTTTTAGTAAGAAAGGAGATCTCAGCTATTATCCTAAGTGAAATTTTTAAAGATAGATTTAAAGATTTGGGTAAATTATATGACTCCTTAATGCCAAATGATGGTCTTTTAGAGGAGCATAGTGAAAAAGAGTTTTATATAAAATTACTTGAACTTTATCAAACGACATCACTTACATAAAGAGTAGCTATGCAAAAACTATTTTTGACATTTTTTTATACAGGTTTATCGCCATTTGCACCAGGGACAGTTGGCAGTATATTTGCAGCTATTGTTGGCTACTTTATACTACAATATCTTCTTGTATCAACTTTGGTACTTTTTAGCATTTTGATTACATTGATTGCTATTAAGGAGATAGATAGATATGAACAAATATCAAATACTCATGATCCAAAAGAGATAGTAATAGATGAGGTTGTAGGAGTATGGATAGCTTTTTCACTTAGTGGGGCAACTCTATTTCAAATGATTTTAAGTCTTATCTTTTTTAGGATTTATGATATTTGGAAGCCATCAATTATAGGAAAAATTGATAAAAATTATAAAGGTGGTTTAGGGGTTATGGGAGATGATATAGTTGCTGGAGTTTTAGCAGGTATCTCTTCTGCTCTTTGTTATCAGCTATATAGCTATCTCATTTCCCAAGGTTATATAACTTTTTAAATGGTTTGCATTTGGTTTTGAGCTCATCAAATTTACCTTGACAAACAATTTTTCCATCTTCAAAGAGTAAAATTTTATCTGAATTTTCAATAGTACTCAATCTATGAGCAACAATAAATACTATCAAATCCTCCTTTAGTTCATATATCGTCTTCATAATAGAAGATTCACTTTTATTATCAAGTGCACTTGTCGCTTCATCAAGTATAAGGATATCAGGATTGCTATATAGTGCTCTTGCTATTGCTACTCTTTGTCTTTGACCTCCACTTAGATTGGTGCCAGACTCATCTAAGATCGTATCAATACCATCTTTTAATGTTTTTATGTAGTCCCATAAATTAGCCTTTTTAAGTGCTTCTATTATCTTTTTGTCATCTCTTTTTTTACCATAAGCCACATTTGCAGCGATAGTATCATTGACTATATAAATTCTTTGACTAACTACACAGATATGCTCTCTAAGGCTAGTCAATTCAAAATCTCTTAAATTTTCACCATTTAAATATATATTGCCACTACTTGGGTCATAAAACCTTAAAAGTAGATTGACTACAGAGCTTTTTCCTCCCCCACTATCTCCTACTAACCCTACTACTTCTCCCTTTTTAGCACTAAAAGTTATACTTTTTAAGGCTTGATTTTTTCCATAATATAGTTGCACATCCTTAGCCTCTATGCTATCTATAGAAGTAATTTTTTTCTTACCTGATGGTATCAATGTAGAGTATGACATTATCTCTTTTATCCTCTCATTTGCTGCAACTGCCACTTGAAACCTGCTATATGAATTTGACATCCTCTTTAGTGGATCTAAGAGTAGTGATAGAGCTGTTAAAAAGGAGAAAAAGCCTCCTGTTGTTAATTCATGAGTTATTAAAACCTCTCTTCCACCAACAATAATGACAGAGACTATCGATATAGCTCCTACTATCTCAAAAATAGGTGCTAATAGTTGCTGTTGCTTGATACTTTTCATATTGATCTGAAAGTATTTAAGATTCTGTTTTTCAAAATTTTCTAATTCATACTCACCAGCATTATATGCCTTTATCATCTCATAATTATTAAAAATTTCACTAAGTCTTGAGGTAAGTTTTGAATTTTGCTCTTGTGATTTTTTGGATAATATCTTTATCTTTTTTGAGATAATAGCTATAGGATATATTGCAGCAGGGATAATAACAAGTGAAAATATAGCAAGTTTTGGACTTTGATAGATAACAACACCCAATAATCCAATAACTGTAAAACCACTCTTTAAAAAACTTATAGCATCTGAAGCGATTGCACTTTGGATTTTTATTATATCATTTGTTATCCTGCTTATAAGCTCTCCACTATGCTTATTTAAATGAAAATCCAAATCAAGACTTATCATATGCTTTAGTAGCTTATTTTTCATGATTCTTACAACATCCTCTCCTATATAGGTCAGGTAGTATGATGATAAAAATGTCCCAACACCTTTACCTACAAAAGCAAGTACAACAAACAAAGGGAGTATATAAAGCATTGTGATATTTTGTTCTACAAAAATTTTATTCATAACCGGTTTTACAAGATATGCTACAGATGCGGTTGAAACAGAGACCAATATCATGCCAAATATAGCAAGAGCTAGTTTTCCCTTGTAATTTTTAAGATATGGAATATACTCTTTAAAAAACTCTATCAATCTCTCTCCTTATTGGGGTTTATACCTCTTCCTGCTAAATAACCACTCATCCAAGCAAAAGCTAAGTTGTATCCACCTCTTTTGCCTACTATGTCTAAACTCTCACCTAAAAAATATAAATTTTTTACCAATTTTGATTCTAAACTTTTTGGATCTATTTGAAGTGTATCTATACCTCCACCACAAACTTCTGCATACTCATATCCATGGGTATCTTTTATGGAGTATCTACAATCCTTTATAGCATATACACTCTTTTTGATATCTTTTAGGCTCAAATCTTTCATTTTTTTACTCTTAAAACCTAGCTTAAAAGAGATATTGTTTGCCACTTTTTGAGGCAAAAGACCTAGAAGTATCGTCTCAAAACTGCTATTTGGATTGTTTTTGCAACTCTTTATCAATATTGATTGTAACATTTGTACACTAAATTTTGGTAGCATATCAATACTTAGTATCACCTCTTTATTTTCAAGCAGAAGTTTTGAAACAAAAGGGGATATATCAAGTATCGCAAATCCACTCAAACCATACCTAGTAAACAAAACATCTCCTAAAATCGAAATATCTTTATCTATCTTTGAGTGTAAAGTTACTTTTGCCCATATCTTAACACCTGAAAGCCTTATAACCTCCCTCTCTTTTGTTTCAAGTTGCACAAGAGATGGATAGCTTGGAAATAGATGATGACCAAATTTTTTTGCAATCTTTTCTCCAAAAGAGTTCCCTCCCAATTTTGATGCAGCTTTGCTACCAGTTGAGATAAGAACTTTATCATAAAATTTTATACTTTTATCACTCTTTTGAAGCATAAATTTATCTTTTTGTTTTGTGATGTCTATTATCTCACTTTTTAAAGATATATTTATCCCCTTTTCATCCAGTTTCTCTTCAAAAATTTTTACTACAGAGGCTGATTCAAATGAACAAGGATATACTTTGCCATCATCTTGCACACTCAAATAAAGCCCCATATTGTTGCAAAGTTTTTCAAATTTGAAAAAGTCAAACTCTCTTAATCCATACTCTAAAAAGTCTAAATTATTTCCAAAGTAGTCATATTTGGTAATATTTCTATTTGTAATATTACATCTTCCATTTCCAGAGGCTCTTATCTTTTTGGCAATAGAGCTATTTTTTTCATACAGATCTATGCTATTGTTTTTATTTTTTGCTACCATTGCAGCCATTATTCCACTAGCTCCAGCTCCTATGATAGCGATCTTTTCCACCTACTTCTCTTTACTTTTTATCTTAAATGTAAAATATTTTGATATAAAGTTGCTATCTCCTATTTTTGCAAATTGGATTTTAGCTCCTTCTAAATTTTTAACCTCCATATACAAAAGCCCAAGAGCAAGTCTACTCTCAAAATTGTTTGGATCAGTCAATTTAGCAAGTTCAAGTAGTGCTATAGCATTTGCATTATGCTTTGCACCTATAGAGGCAACTGATGCTAAAAAGAGTGTATTTGTATCATTTTGTTTATAAGTATCAATTAGCTCATTATATATCGCATAAGCCTCTTCATAGTTAGCAGTATATATATCGATATATCCAAGAGCTTGCATGATACCTACAACATCATCATCTTCATTTTGAAGTTGCTGTTCGAGTATATCTCTTATATAGTAAAGCATACCTGCGATATGTAGTGTATCTATATAAATCTCTCTAGCAACAACAGGTCCATAAAAAAGAGATCTTAGGTTGGTATCTTTTTTAAGAAAACTTTTTTGAACCTCCTTTGCAAAATTTTCTATACTCTTGCCATAAGTTTTTGCACTATCATACAAAAGCTCTGCTATCATATCTTTTGGAAGTTTTGTCTTTAGTGCTAGAGATTTTTCAATAAAAAGTTTTCTTGAGTTTAAATTTTTTGCAACGATAGCATCAAATATGAGATGTAGCGGTTTATTAGAGTTATCCATTTCAGCAAAATTGAGTGCAGATGTATAGCTATTTTTTGTAAAATCGATTAAAGCATAATAAAATTTTCTCTCTTTTGTTTTATGATCGCTATTTAAATCATTTAAAACCTCTTCGGTTAGCTTTGTATTGTCCTGGTGTATCAACTCTTTTGTCATAATAGCAAAAATGCCTGATAGATAGTTTTTGCTATTTAGATGATAACTTTTGATAAAATTTTTATAGGCATTTGTATAATCCCCCATCTGAGCATAGGTAAGTGCTAGGTTATAAAAGAGTATAGCATGATTTGGGTATCTATCTTTTAGTGATTTAAATATAGCATTTGCTTCAGTTATCTTATATTGAAGTGCCTTTTCTATCCCCTTTGTCATCATTTTGTTGACCTTTGAAATATTGGAGCTTTGAGAGAGTAAAAGAAGTGCACTTTTTGTCTGATTTAAAGATAGACCAACTCCACCCTTTCTTATGAACTCTATAGTCTGTTTTGCATTAAATACCTTATATGGAGCAAAATAAAACAAAAGTCCATATACATTTTCTCTCTTTTTTAAAACTTTTTTTTCAAACTCATTTTGTGATAGTTTTAAACTAGTAAGAGATGGTTTTATCTCTACCTTTATAGGATATATATCTAAAATATTTTTCTTATAATTTAAATTTGCTTGATTAAGATTTTTAGCTGCACTATCAAGAAGACCTAAGTTGATATATGATAGTGCCATAGCTATTTTAGATTTGGTAGGCTCTATCTTCATTTGATATGATTTTAAAAAGTGCTTGATAGCTATTGCATACTCTCCAATTTTTGCATACAAAAGTCCAAGTGTAAAATCATCTTGCAAATCTCTATTTTTTTCTAAATGGTTTATAGCTTGAAAATAATCACCAAAAAAAGTATCTATCTTTGCTAAGAGATAGTTTTGATTCTCCTTATAATATTTTGAAGATGGATGTCTTAGGGGTATCAAACTTTCAAAATACTCTCCTTTATAATATTTTATAAGTGCCATATAGTATGTATATAGTGGTGCATTTGCCTCATAAGGTAGATAAATATCAGCTAAAGATATATAGTATTTAAACAATTTTTCATCGCCAAGTCTCAAGGCACAAACAGCACTATTTATAGCACTTATACATCTATTTTGTCTATTTTGGATAGCCTTTTTAAAGTACTTAATAGCTTCTAAATATTTTTTCTCCTTCATTTTAGCTACACCTATATTGTAGTTTGAAATAGACTCATTGTATGTAGCAATCTCCTCATAAAGCTTTAATGCCTCTTGTTTATCGCCCTTTTTATACAAAAGATTGGCTTTTTTTATGAGATGATCTAGCTTTAAAGATGGAAATTTCAATGAACTCTCTTTTTTGATTATCTTCTTTGTAAGTTTTTTTATATTGATATTTTCTCTATTGTTTGAAGATTTTTTAAGTACAACTGCTAAGATCACAACTACAACTATAAGCAAAAGTGCTAAAGAGACAATTATGATAATATTTTTTTTACTTCTCTTAGGAACCTCTTCTTCAGTATTAGTACTACTTTCTTCATCTGTAGTCTCTTCACCCTCTTCAAGGATTATTATATCATCTTGCTCTTCAGCCATATCGCCTCTATAAGTACTCTTTCAAAACTTCAGGTATAGCTATGGTGCCATCTTCTTGTTGATAATTTTCCATAATAGCTATCAAAGTCCTACCAACTGCTAGTGATGAACCATTTAGTGTATGAACCAATCTATTTTTTTTACCCTCTTTATATCTTATCTTTGCCCTTCTAGCTTGAAAATCTCTTGTATTTGAAACAGAGCTTATCTCTCTATATTTTCCTTGACCAGGCAACCAAACCTCAAGATCTATCGTCTTTGTCGCACCAAATCCTAGATCTCCTCCACAAAGCATCACAAGCCTATGAGGAAGGGCTAAAGAGGTCAAAAGATCACTTGCACACTCTACCATCTTATCAAACACTTCATCACTTTGTTCGGGTTTTGTTATGCTTACAAGTTCTACCTTATCAAACTGGTGTTGCCTTATGATACCTCTTGTATCTCTTCCTGCACTACCAGCTTCTTTTCTAAAACAGGCACTATAACTTGTCATAAGTATTGGCAACTCATCCTCTTTTAATATCTCATCTCTATAGAGATTGGTTAGTGGAACCTCAGCTGTTGGAATGAGATAAAGCTTTTCATCTTCTATCTTAAAAAGATCATCTTCAAATTTTGGAAGCTGCCCAGTTCCTAGCATGGAATCTTTATTTACTATATATGGCACACATACCTCGCTAAAACCTCTTTTTGTATTAAAATCAAGCATATAATTTATCAAGGCTCTCTCAAGTTTTGCTGCACCATTTTTAAGCACTGAAAATCTACTCTTTGCTAACTTTACTCCCCTTTTAAAATCGATCCAATCAAGCTCTTGAGCCAACTCCCAATGCTCTTTTGGCTCAAAACTAAACTCTTTAGGAGTTAAAACCCTTTTTATCTCTATATTATCCTCTTCATCTTTTCCTTCAGGTACTTCATCATCAGGGATATTTGGTATATTTAGAGCATACTCTTCAAGCTCCTTTTCAAGCCTATTTACCTCATTTTGCTCAAAAATGATACTCTCTTTTATCTCATCAAGCTCCTTTTTTAGCTTAGATATATCTTTTTGCTCCTTTTTGTAGATTGGAAATAGTTTACTCTTCTCATTCTTTTTTGCCTGTAAAGCCTCTAGCTTTGCTCTTTGCTCTTTTAGGGTGATAAAAAGCCTTTTAAGCTCTTTTAAAACATCCTCTTTAAGACCCTTTTTTCTGAGTTTTTTAGCAATATCTTCAAAATTATTTTGCAAAAGCTTTAAATCTAGCATTACAATATCCCCACACTTTCTCTTATGATTTGCATCTTAGCAGTTGCAATCTTTCTTGCTTTTTTAGCACCCTCATTAAGAATATCTATCACCTCATCCTTATGAGATAGATAGTACTCTCTTTTTTCTCTTGCATCACTAAAATAGTCCCAAATCCTATCTTTTAGTGTTGCTTTGAAGTGTCCATATCCCTCTTTACCGCTTTTATATCTCTCTTGAAGTTCTAAAAGTTCATCTTTGTTCATAAAGAGTTTACAAAGCTTATAAATATTGCAATTTTTCCACTCTTTTGGCTCATGCAATGGAGTTGAATCAGTTACAATCTTTCCTGTTTGCTTTTTTAGCTCCTTTTGAGTTGTAAAGATATTGATAGTATTTCCATAACTTTTACTCATTTTAGCTCCATCAATTCCTGGAACTGTTGCAACATCTTCATCTATTTTAAACTCTGGAAGCACAAAGACTTTTCCATGAGTATTATTAAATTTCATTGCTATATCTCTTGTGATTTCGACATGCTGGACTTGATCTTTGCCGACAGGTACTATTTGACTATCATAAAGCAATATATCTGCTGCCATCAAAACAGGATAGGAAAAGAGTGCATGATTTGGTACAATGCCCTTTGCAACTTTGTCTTTGTAACTATGAGCTCTCTCTAAAAGACCCATAGGAGTATATGAAGATAAAATCCAGTAGAGCTCTACAACCTCTTTTACATCTGATTGTACCCAAAAGGTTGCCCTGTTTGGGTCTATCCCTAAAGATAGAAAGCTAATAGCTGCATCTATTGTATTGTCTCTGAGTGCTTTTCCATCTTTTAGTGAAGTGAGTGCATGGTAATTTGCTATAAATATAAATAGATCACTCTTCCCTTGATACTCCAACATCTGCCTGATAGAGCCAAAATAGTTCCCAAGATGTAAAACACCTGATGGTTGAATACCTGTTAAAACTCTCATAACAATCCTCTAATTTTTTAGAGATTATATCTAAAACTTTTTTAATCAACGATAAGTGCTATTTTAGCAATAGACCATCAAGATATACATCTTGTTTTAAAGCAACTCATTTTCTACAATATCAAGCAAAATTTTTGCAATTTCATCAGCTTGTAGGCTACTTCTTATGCCATATAGATCCTCTTCGCTATCTATAAAATCCTCTATAAATTTAGCACTCTGTATCTTTTGTTTTAAAGTTTTAAAATTTTCTCTACCAATTGCATTTTGCAATCTTTCTGTTATATATAATAGATAGTTATATTCACTAGGTTCATAAATATCATCCTCTTGCATATCTTCATCATCATAATTTTCATCTACATTTATAAGATCAAAGATACTCTCAACAAACTCTTTATCTTCAATCCTTTCAAAAAGTTTAGGGTAAGCCACACTCAAATCCATAAAACACCTCCAAAAATAAGTAGATTTTCTTTTGTAGTCACTATTTTAAGCAATGAAGCATAAACATTATCATACTCCATAAAACCATCGAAAGTTATCTCATGGGATATAATTATAGCAATATTTTGCTTAATTAATGATCTTTAAACATCCACAAAAAATTAGACTAGCTAAACCGTAAAATTTAGATAAACCCAAATTTTGCAATAGAGTTTGTTGCAGTAGTGCTTATGCTTGAAGATTAGAGGCTTTTAAAAAAGTTGAAGGCTTATCTACATGGTGTTAAGTCGAAACTTTTTTAAAAGGCTATAAGTTC
>JALVXV010000016.1 GCA_027038235.1 Campylobacterales bacterium
GGATTTGGGGTTTAGTTACGAATATCGGAGGGAAGATGAAAAAATTTATTGGGTTTGATGAGTCATTAAAGATACTTAAGAGTGCTTTTGATGAAGAGGTTGGTTGTGAACAATTGTTCTTAAATGAAACTCTAGGGAGAGTTTTGGGCGAAGATATTGTTGCAAACGATAACTCTCCTGAGTATGAGACTTCAGGTATGGATGGGTATGCTATCAGATATGAAGATCAAAAAAAGGGCAAGATAAAGATAGCAGATAAACTACCTGCAGGTACTGCAAATACTATAGAGGTAACAGAGGGAACTTGTATAAAGACTTTTACTGGCTCACTTATTAGCAAGGGTGCAGACACTTTGATACCTATAGAAAATGTTGAAGTAGATGGTGATTTTATCATTATAAAAGAGGAGGTTCCAAAGGGTTTTAGTATTAGACCGGTTGGAGAGAACTATAAAAAGGGTGAAATACTTATAAAAAAAGGTACTTTGATAGGTTATGCCGAGATAGGAGTTATGGCTGGGTTAAACAAGGTCAAAGTTGCGATAAAAAGAGAGCCTGTTGTTTCGGTTTTAGCTACAGGAAGTGAAATACTTGAACTTGGAGAGACTAGGGCGAACATATCTCAGATAAGAAGTACCAACCACTACACTATAGAAGCCATAGCAAAAAAAGCGGGAGCTAAAACTTGCAATATGGGTGTAGTAGGGGATGATTTGGATAGTATCAAGAAAGCTATACTAAATGCTCTTGAATTTAGTGATATAGTTATCACAACTGGGGGAGTAAGTGTGGGGGATTATGACTTTGTAAAAGAGGCAGTTGACTCTATAGAGGCAAAAGTGCTTATAAGTGGAGTTGTTATAAAACCAGGAATGCATATAAAAGTTGTAAAAGTGGGTAAAAAATATATATTTGCTCTTCCTGGATTTCCATACTCTTCAGCGGTAACTACTCATCTATACATCACTCCTTTGATAAAAAGAATGCTAGGACTAGATGATAGATATGATGTGGTATATGCTAAAATGAGCGAGGATTATAAAAAAAGAAGTAAAAAGAGTGAATTTACTGCAGTAAATCTAAGATATGACAAAGATGGCTATAAGGTTGATCTAAAGGGCAAAAAAAGTGGTACAAGTGCAATACTAACCAACATGTTAAATAATGCAGCACTTCTATGGATAGATGAGAGTGAAGGCTCTTTAAAAAAGGGTGATATTGCAAGAGTTATAAGAGTTTGATTTGACAACCATAAAAACTCTTTTAATTTTATCTATAATTGCATATATCGGTGCGACATTGTATCTTTATCTTACTCAAGAAAGTCAGATATTTCACTTTGATATTGTTCCTAAAAAAGAGCCGAAAGTATTAAAAAAGTATCCAAAATGCAAGAGAGTCAAACTTAAAGTAAAAGATGGACTTCTTGATGGGGTCTATCTTGATAACTCTTCTAAAAAGCTTATTATCTATTTCGGTGGCAATGCAGATGATGCTACTGACTTTTTAGAAATCATCAAAGATATAAATGGGTTTGATGCAGTTGCATTTAATTATAGAGGAAATGGCTTAAGCAAAGGTATCCCAAGCCAAAAAGCTCTTTATGAAGATGCTATTGTGATTTATGATAAATTTGCAAAAGATAAAGATATATATGTTATCGGAAGAAGCCTTGGAAGCGGAGTTGCTACATATCTTGCATCAAAAAAAGAGATTAAAAAACTTTTTTTAATAACTCCTTTTGATTCTATAGAGAATATTGCTAAAGAGAGGTATCCCATTTTCCCTATATCTTTACTTTTAAAATATAAATTTGATTCTAAAAAATATATTGAGCAAGTTAAAGCCCCTATTGTAATCTTTATGGCAGAAGGAGATAAAACAGTTTCAAACAAAAGTACAAAAAATCTAATAAAACATATAAGAAGCAATTACACTCTTAAAATATTGAAGCACACAACCCATGCAGATATACTTTCAAATGAAAATTTTATAAAAGAGATAAAACCCTAAATCCCAAACCCCACATCCCAAATCCCACATCCCAACCCCTATTTCAATATCCTAGGTAGTGTGATACCTGTTTGTTTTTGGTATTTGCCATTTTTATCTTTATATGTTGTTTTGCAAGGCTCATCACCTTCAAAAAATAGCACCTGAGCTATACCCTCATTTGCATATATTTTTGCTGGAAGTGGGGTGGTGTTGCTTATCTCTATGGTGATATGACCTTCAAAAGCTGGTTCAAATGGTGTTACATTTACTATGATACCACATCTTGCATAGGTGCTTTTGCCAAGACAGATGGCAAGTACATTTTTTGGTATTTTAAAGTACTCTACAGTTCTTGCAAGTGCAAAAGAGTTAGGAGGCACTATGCAGACATCTCCTACAAAATCAACTACATTTTTATTATCAAAATTTTTTGGATCTACTACTGTAGAGCTGACATTTGTAAAGATTTTAAACTCATTTCCTACCCTGATATCATAACCATAACTACTAACTCCGTAGCTGACAACATTTTTTCCTACTTGCTCCTCACAAAAGGGTTCTATCATCTTCTCTTTAAGTGATTTTTCTCTTATCCAATTGTCAGATTTTAAGCCCAATTTTAATCCTTATAAAATAAAATTGTGGTATTATAACATATTTGAAGAGATATCTTAGAATAAACATAGGAGAATTTTTATGGATCAAAAAGAGTTAAAAGATTTGATGAGAGCTTTTGATAAGAGTGGGCTTAGTAAGCTAAAGTTAAAAGATGGGGAATTTGAGATACTTTTTCAAAAGGGTGGAACTTATAAAGAGCCTACTACTGTTGCACCAACTGCTATTCAGCAGAGTGTTACTAAAACGACTGATTTAGATCAAGAGCCAATAACAGACTCTATTGTTTCTACAGAAGAAAAAGAGGGTAATTTTATAACTTCACCAATGGTTGGAACATTTTATCAAGCTCCAAGTCCGGGAGCTGCTGCATTTGTAAAAGTAGGTGATAGTGTTAAAAAAGGATCAACCGTAGCCATCATAGAAGCGATGAAGATCATGAATGAGATAGAGGCTGAATTTGACTGCAAAATAGTTGAGGTTTTAGTTAGTGATGGTGAACCTGTGGAGTTTGACCAACCCCTTTTTCGTGTTGAAAAACTCTAATCAAAGATAAGAGATGAAGTACTCATACTTTTTTAAAACTCAAAAAATTGATAAAAGCTTAAAGCTAGATGCTATGTGCTTAGAGCCTTTTTCAGCTCTTAGCTCTTAGCTCTTAGCCAAATCCGAAGGATTTAAATGAAAGAGATAAAAAGAATTTTGGTAGCAAATAGGGGCGAGATAGCCTTAAGGGCTATAAGAACCATAAAAGAGATGGGAAAAGAGGCAGTTGCAATATATTCTACCGCAGATAAAGATGCTGAGTATTTAAAGTTTGCCGACTTGGCTATCTGTGTAGGTGGTGTAAAATCAAGTGAAAGTTATCTAAATATCCCCTCCATTATGGCAGCAGCTGATATAAGTGCATGTGATGCTGTTTTTCCGGGATATGGCTTTTTAAGCGAAAATCAAAACTTTGTAGAGATTTGCAAATATCATGGCATCACCTTTATAGGACCTTCAGTTGAATTGATGGCAACTATGAGCGATAAATCAAAAGCAAAAGAGGTCATGAAAAAAGCAGGAGTTCCAGTAGTGCCCGGAAGTGATGGTGCTATAAAAGATATAGATGATGCAAAAAAGATTGCTAAAAAGATAGGGTATCCTGTTATTGTAAAAGCAAGTGCTGGTGGTGGCGGTAGAGGCATGAGGATTGTTGAGAGCGAAGAGGCTTTAGAAAATGCAGTACTTTCAGCTGGAAATGAAGCTTTGAGTGCTTTTGGTGATGGTGCACTTTATATGGAGAAATTTATAAGAAATCCAAGACATATAGAGGTGCAAATTTTAGCTGACTCTTATGGCAATGCTATTCATTTAGGTGAGAGAGATTGCTCTTTGCAAAGACGACATCAAAAACTCATTGAGGAGTCTCCAGCTGTAATACTTGAAGATAGTACAAGAAAAAAGCTTTTAGAAACTGCTATAAAGGCTGCTAAGGCTATCGGATATGAAAATGCTGGAACCTTTGAATTTTTACTTGATGATGAGCAAAATTTTTATTTTATGGAGATGAATACAAGACTTCAAGTAGAGCATACAGTTAGTGAAATGGTAAGTGGTATAGATATTATAGAGTGGATGATAAAAATAGCTGAGGGTAAAAAGCTCTTTTCTCAAAAAGATCTAAAGTTAAATGGACACTCTATTGAGTGTAGAATTACAGCAGAAGATCCTCAAAAATTTATCCCAAGCCCTGGAAAGATTACCAAATGGATAGCTCCGGGAGGTAGAAATGTAAGAGTTGATTCGCATGTGTATTGTAACTATATAGTCTCTCCACACTATGACTCTATGATAGCAAAGCTAATTGTTTGGGCAGAAGATAGAAATAGAGCTATAGCAAAAATGAAAGTTGCACTTGAGGAGTTTAAAGTAGAGGGGATAAAGACAACCATACCTTTTCACCACGATATGATGAACAATATAGACTTTGTAGAAAATAGGTATGATACAAATTATTTAGGATGATCTAAAGGAGGTATGGCATGAAAAAATCTATCTTTATAATTTTCATGCTACTGTCATTTTTACAAGCCAATTCTTTGAAGTGTGAAAAAAAGGAAAATAGAGTTGTTTGTACATATTTTTCAGATAGATCTGATGGCGATAATGATATAGTGCTGAAATTTCACTGGATTTCTCCAAAAAGTCCACTTGATGATAGAGTAAGGCAGATAAATATCCCTCCATATTATGGATCAGCTTATGATTATAGATTTACTCCTGGCAGAATATCTGGTCGATGGAAGGTGGAGGTAACAAGAGATGATACAAATGAAACTATAGAGACCTATTTTGATATCAATGAGAGCGATGATGAGTTTTTTAGCAACTAAAATTGTCCCAAATTATGCTACATAATTTGGGATCATCTAGCTTCTCTTAATATCTTGATATTTGC
>JALVXV010000017.1 GCA_027038235.1 Campylobacterales bacterium
ATCCTGCAGGTCTTCACTCTTTGGGAAATAACAACTATATCAATACATCTGCCTCAGGAGATGCCATAGTAGGAACTCCAGGGCTTAATGGTATAGGTGAGATAAGAGAGGGCTTTGTAGAGATGAGCAATGTTCAACTTGTCGAAGAGATGACAGATCTAATAACAGGACAAAGAGCATATGAGGCAAATTCAAAAGCCATAATAACATCAGACCAAATGCTTCAAACAGTCAATCAGCTTAAGAGATAATTTGTAACTCATAATTGGTGATTGGTAGCTAGTAAAGGAGCTTTAAAAGCTCCCCTCTTTTTTCTAACTTCCACCAAAAAAGTACTATAACCCACCTAAAATATAGCAGTATCAGAGCAACATTAGGAATTAGGGTTGCCATTTAGTCAAGAAAGCAATATGGCATTTCCTAATACTGCTTATAGATAGACTTTAAAAACCATAAATCAAATCTTTTAAATCTGAAGATAGCCTAAAATCATTCTCTTCTACCTGTTTAACTATCTTAGTAGCTCTATTTTTAGAAATAATTCCTTTTTCCAAAAGTTTCAAAATTATACCAACAAATCCAATAATCTTAATCTCTAAAGATTTAGCAATCTTTCGCCCTTTTCTCTCATCTATTATCAAAGGTAATTTTAACTTTTTTGCTAATGCAATAGATTCAGACTCTCCCTTGTCTAACCTTTTTATAAGCATCTCATATATTTCATCATGTTTAATAGAGCTTAATTTTAATCTCTTTGATAATATGTAAGAATCAATCTTCTCTTTATGATAAAACTTTTGAGTAATCTCGCTATATACCGCATCACCAATAATTATCTCTTCAAAAAGTTCAAAAAGAAGAGAAAAATTATTTGTATCTAAAAGTGTTATAAGTGTAGAGCTATCCGCAATAATTATCTTCATAAATCTTTAAATGCCTCTAACTCATCTTTTACATCTGAAGCACTATAATCAATTACAGGCATATTCATAGAGGCAAACATTCTACGAAGTTTATCTTTTCGCACTCCCAAAAACTCTGCTAATTTTCCAAATGAAATTTCACCCTTTTTATACAAATCAAAGTACAAAAGCTCTTTTATACTTTGATTAACTATACTATCATCAAGTGGCAAAGTAATACCTATTGGTTTCCCATGTTTGGTTAGAAAAACTGCCTTCCCTTCAGACAGATAAGAGGTCATAGTCGCTGGATTATTTTTTATATCCCGCAAAGTTATACTTTCCATTTTTAGCCTTTTTAACTACGATTTGCAGGATATAATAACACATTTATTAAAAAATGTCAATCTATCTAAAGTACAATGCAAATAGCAATGGAAGAGAGATATGCTCTATCTTCTTGATACCAATATTATCACACGATTTTTAGTAGGCGACCATCAAGAACATTTAGCTAAAAGTATAACAATCTTTAAAGATATAGAGAGTGCTAAACTTCAAGTTGAGATATTGGATGGTGTATTAATGGAAGCTTTTTTTGTATTGACAAAATTTTATAAACTCCCTAAAAATGAAGTGATTAATGATCTAAAGACTATACTAGCATTTAATGGTGTTGTTAATGTTAATAAACCTATTTTATATGAAGCTCTTAGCATTATCCCAAATTTTGCAATAGACTTCATTATATTAGCACTCATCATTGAAGTTATAGGCATTCAAAAAAGTTTCGACTTAACACCTTGTAGATAAGCCTTCAACTTTTTTAAAAACCTCTAATCTTCAAGCATAAGCACTACTACAATAAACTCTATTGCAAAATTTGGGATTATAGAAGTAAAAAATATTGATTTTGTGGATGCTTTGATTTGTGCAAAAAGTAAGTTGCAGGGATTTGAAAAACTTAGCTTTGATGATGTTTTAGAAGAGTGTTAGCTATATCGCTAAAAGTTTTAAAGAAATAAGCAAAACAATTTAGGTGTTTGGCTTAAATGTAGCTTTGCTACTATCTTGCACCCTATATATAAAATCTATCTAAAAAATTTTCATCTATATCTATAAGCTTTCTATCTATCAAATCTTTTATGACACCCCTATCACAATCAGTATCTTTTGGCCACTGCCTATCATATCCATCTATTTTATTTTTATTTGTAGCATCTATGCCGATAAACTCCTCTTTGAGATATATATCTCTTTTGGCATCTATATTGTTTACCACTCTCCAAATGAGCATATATTTATTATCAATAGAGTTTTTTTCATCATCTATAAATACCAAAAGCTTAGTATGCTCTTTTATGATCTCTAACTTATTATAAAGCTCATAAATAGGTTTTGTCTTTTTTATCTTTATAACTGTTATAGGGGTTTTAGTATAGGTTTTATACTGCTTTATCTCTGTTATATCTTGTGAAATTTTAGTAACTTTATCAAACAACTCTTCATCGCTTATTATGTTTTTTTGGGGGAATTTGACACTATCGCTTGTACAATCAATTCCAAGCTTTCCGCCATAAGCATAGGTAGGACTAGAGTGGTCTAAAGCATCACAAACACCCTCAGAGATGATGATATTTTCTACACTTACTCTATCTAGTATATAATCACTAAGTTCATCATAATTTTCAAGCGAAGGTGCATCACTTCCAACAAATATGGCATGTTTTACAAAACTCATCTGCCCTACTCCCCAAAAAGCATGCATAAATTGCTTTGCATGACCTGGATATTTGACATCCATCTTAGCTATTATAAGGTTGTGAAATACACCATTTTCAGGCATTTTATAATCTATCAAATCAGGAGCAGTAGTCTTTAAAAGAGGCAAAAATACCCTCTCAGTTGCCCATCCCATATATCTATCTTCTAGTGGTGGTTTTCCCACGACTGTAGCTTGATATATAGGCTCTTTTTTGCTAGTTATACAGCTAACATCCATCACAGGATATGGCTCCTTTAGTGTATAGTATCCTGTGTGATCTCCAAAAGGTCCCTCTATCTCCATCTTGTTAGGATCTACCCACCCTTCTATGACTATATCAACATCTTGTGGTATATAAATTGGATTTGTTAAAGATTTTACAAGGAGTGGATTTTCTTCTTTTATTAGCCCATATAAAAGCAATTCAAACATACCATTTGGCATAGGTGCTTGTCCACACCAAATATAAAGAGGATCTCCTCCTATGGCGATAGATACAGGCATTTTCTTATTGGCTTTTTTATATTCATGAAAAAAATGGGCTGAATCTTTATGTATCTGCCAATGCATACCAAGTCTATTTTTGTCATAAACTTGAAGCCTATACATCCCAAGGTTTTGTTTTGTACCATCTAGGCTTTGAGTATAAACCTGTCCCATTGTAATAAATGCTCCACCATCTTCAGGCCAAGTTTTTAAAATGGGCAAATCAAAAAGATTTACTTCATTTTCTTTATAAATTACCTCTTGACATTCGCCTCTTTTGCTACCTCTTTTTGGAAAAACTTTTCTAAGTTCAAAAAGCTTTGCAAACATTTCAATCTTTTTAGCAAATCCGATAGGTGGTTTTAAATGCAAAAGCTCTTCAATAAGCTCTGCAACTTCTTGCGGTTTTTTACCAAATATAAGTTCAGTTGCCTTAAAAGAGCCAAAAACATTCATAAGAACCGGTATATCAAACTTTTTACCAAGCCTTTTTGAGACAACATTAGTAAATAAAAGAGCCTTCGAGTTATCCTTTTTGACTTCAACATAAGCTATATGAGCTATCTCAAGATCTATATCAACCTCTTTATCAATCACTCTTAATAAATCATTCTCTTTTAATAGCTCAGTAACTCTTTTCAATTTTATTCCTGCACCCAAAATTTTTCATTTTTCATTTTTCATTTTTAATTCTAAATCCTCTCCGCTCTCTCATCTTTAAATGCTATTTTTTCAGCACCTTTTAATATATCCAAAGCACCATTTTTTATCATATTAAAGGCTAACATATTACCAAGAGTTCCTGCTCTTTGTTTACTTGCTTTTAGTTCATCTATTAAGATATTAGTTCCATCAGGATAACCTATCATAGCCCTTATAGTAACTTTTTCATCCTCTATAGTTGCATTTACTGCTACAGGAGCAGAACATCCTGCACCAATAGCTCTTATAAAGTCTCTTTCTTGCTTTGTACAGAGTGCAGTATCAGGATCATTTAGATATGAGGCTATTTCATATAGTTTTTCATTGCCACTAACTACCTCTATACCTAAAGATGCCTGTCCCATAGGTGGCAACATTATCGATGTTGGAAGTTTTTGTACATAGGGTATATCTTTTAGTAGATCTAGCCTATGTAAACCTATATAAGCCAATACTATTGCATCATACTGACCCTCTTTTAATTTTCTAAGTCTAGTATTTACATTTCCTCTTAAATCTTTCATGATAAGATCATCTCTAAAAGCCTTTAGTTGCATTCTTCTTCTTAGACTTGTAGTCCCAACTACAGCATTTTTAGGCAACTCTTCAAGACTTTTGTATTTGTGCGATAAAAAAACATCACTTTGATCCTCTCTTTTTGTAATGGCAATAAGCTCCAATCCCTCAGGTATATATGTCGGTACATCCTTTAAAGAGTGTACTGCCATATCAGCATTGCCTAAAAGCATCTCATCCTCAAGCTCTTTGGTAAAATGCCCCTTTCCGCCTATCAAAGCTAAAGGCTTGTCAACTATCTTATCACCTTTGCTTGTTATTTTCTTTAATTCTATCTTAATAGAGGGAAATTTTTTTTCTATCTTATCTTTGATATAAAATGCTTGCCAAAGAGCCAAATCACTAGCTCTTGTAGCAATGGTTAATTTTTCCACTTCTTTACTCCTTCACTTGAGGCTATACTCATCCATAAGATGTTGCATTTTTTCTCTACCTGCATCATACTTACCATTTATATAGATACTAGGAGTGCCATTTACCATTATTTTATTTGCTTTATATAGATCATCACTAAATCTTTTTAAGACATCCTTATCTTTTATATCTTTTAGAGTGATATTGGTTTTAAATTTTTTATTAAATAGATCTAGTACCTTTTTTGGATCTTTTTTA
>JALVXV010000018.1 GCA_027038235.1 Campylobacterales bacterium
TCTTTCCACCAAGTTCGCTCTCTTTTTCAAAAAGAGTTATTTTAGTTTCGGGTTTATACTGTTTTATATAAAATGCTGTTGCAAGTCCGCTGATACCACCACCGACTATTGCTATGGACTCGTGATTCGTGACTCGTGACTCGTGATTAGATTGTATATTGTCCTTTTTTTTACCCCTTGCCACCTTTACTCCTTTGCCCCTATAATTTTCTCGTGCCATTCATTTAAAGTTTTCTCAAAACCTATACCTGTGCTTTTATAAAATTTTACACTTTTTTGCATATACTCTTGCTTTACATATCCGCCAAAATCATGCGGATAGAGATACTCTTTTGAGTTTTGTTTTATGTTTGAAGGGATTTGCAAAGTAGGATTTTCTTTTACAAATTTTTGTGCTTCATTTATGGCTTTATAGCAGCTATTTGACTTTGGTGAAGAGGCAAGATATATAACACATTGAGATAAGATGATTCTACTTTCAGGAAAGCCTATATGGCTGAGTGCTATTAGTGTGTTAGTTGCAAGATTTAGAGCATTTGGGTTGGCATTTCCTATATCTTCACTTGAGAGAATAACCAATCTTCTTGCTATAAAATCAGCCTTTTCACCAGCTTCTATGGCTCTAGCAAGATAGTAGAGCGAGGCATCTATATCACTTCCTCTTATACTTTTTATCATAGCACTTATAATGTCGTAATGAGTATCATTTGAGTTTGCCCCCTCACTTGAGGGTTGATTTTTTAAAAGTTTTAGAGTTTCAAGTGAAATATCTTTATCAATACTCAAGGCAAATTCAAGTAGATTTAAAAGAGACCTTGCATCGCCACTACTTGAATACACCAAGTACTCTTTTGCCTCATTGCTTATAGTAAAATTTACTTTTTTTTGTGCTAACTTTATTAAACTTTCAAGCTCTTCATTATTTAACGGCTTAAATTCAAAAAGCATAACCCTTGATCTTATGCCAGAAGTTAGAGTGTAGTAGGGATTTTCTGTACTTGCTCCTACTACAATACACTCCTTTTTCTCCATAGGCAAAAGCAAAACCTCTTGTTGATTTTTAGAGAGTCTATGTATCTCATCTATAAAGATAAGAGGCTTTAGAAGAGTATCTTTGTATCGATGAAGGATTTTTCTTATCTCTTCTACTTTTAAGCTAGTAGCATCAAGATAGTAAAATGAACTATTTGATAAGTTTGCACAAATTTTTGCCAAAGTAGTTTTTCCACAACCAGGAGGTCCAAAAAATATAAAATGAAAAAGCTCACCATTTTTTAAAAGCTTATATAGTGGCTTATCTTTTGAAAGTATATGGCTTTGCCCTATAAATTCATCAAGCCCCTTAGGTTGTAAAATAGTAGTAAGATTTAAACTCATCTTCTTTCGCTTTTCACTTTCTGTTTTCCATTTTCTGTTTTCCGTTTTCCGAATGTAAAAAGTCATGCAGACTTTGATACTCGCTCTTTGTCAAGTATCTTGTCTTTCCCTCTTTTAACATTCCAAGATCAATTCCACCAAAACTTACTCTTTTAAGATCAACTACATTGGAGTCAAAATAGGCAAAAAATCGTCTAAGTTCTCTATTTTTGCCTTCATTTATAGCAACTTTTAGTTTTGAAAAAGTTGGAGAATTTTTTATGATTTTATACCCTAAAAAGGGTTGTATCTGCATAGATTCGATTTTGCTATCTTTGTGTCCACCCACTTTTGAGTCTATAAAGACACCATTTTTCATCCCCTCTTCCATAGCTTTAGTTACTTCACCCTCTATTTTTAAGTAATAAATTCTCTCAAGATTGCTATTCATAAGTTTAGTTGCTACATTTGGTGAGTCTGTAAGTAGCAAAAGTCCTTCACTTGCAAAGTCAAGTCTACCTACAGGAAGATAGTGGGCAAATTTTTTAGGCAAAGAGTCATATATGGTTTTTCTTCCTCTATCATCTTTTTTAGAGACTAATTCACCCTTTCTTTTATGATAAACGATAACTGAAAAGTGATCTTTTTTATAAAGTCTTCTTCCCTTTATGTGTATTTTATCACTAAAATCAACCTTTGTTGATAAGTTGGTAACTACCTTATTATCAATGGTAACTTCACCATTTTTTATAAGTTCATCAGCCTCCCTTCTTGAGTATCTTGTATTATGAGAAATCATTTTATTAAGTCTTGTTTTCACCTGTAAATCCTTTGGCTAAGAGCTAAGAGCTAAGAGCTTAGAGCTAAATAAGTTCCAAACACTCGGCACTCGGCTTTTTATAGTTATTTGTATCAATAAATCGGTATGAATGTTTCATCTTAAAATCCTTCGTATTTAGCTAGAACTAAAATTGCTCTAAGCCCTTAGCACTCAGCTCTAAGCTTTTTACTTTATTCCCGCTTCTACTAAATGATGTATATGTAAAGCACCTTTAATGTGCCTATCTTTATCTGTTATGCCAAGTATTTGAATTTTATGCTTTTCTATCTCTCTTAGAGCATCACTTGCAAGCATATTTTCATCATTTATCGTTTTTGGATCTTTACTTGCATATAAAAATACCGGTTTTTCTATATCAAAATCCTCTTTTTGTAAAGCTCTTCTAACATCACCATCGCTTAAAATGGCTACAAGTTTTTTATCGCTATCAACTATAAAAGCATTTCCAAGCCTTCCTTCACTCATAACAACAACAGCCTCTTTCATAGGAGTATCTTTATCACAAATTGGCAAAGACTCTTTTTGCATGATGTCCTTGACCTTTACAAAAAGTTTCTTTCCCAAAGAGCCTCCTGGATGAAAAGAGGCAAAATCCTCTTTTTTAAATCCTCTTTTTTCCATCAAGCAAACCGCTAAAGCATCACCCAATGCCAAAGTCAAAGTAGTTGAACTAGTTGGAGCAGTATTTAGTGGACATGCCTCTTTTTGTATATTAATTGACAAAAAGACATCAGCATATCTTCCTAAAGTGGTATCTTTACTCTTTGCCATTGCTATTAGAGGTATATCAAATCTTTTAAGATGAGGCAAAAGCCTTATAAGCTCCTCGCTCTCTCCGCTATAGCTAATAGCAAGTACACTATCACCCTTGCTTATCATGCCAAGATCTCCATGCATAGCTTCAGTAGGATGAATAAAAAAGCTACTTGTTCCCGTACTAGCTAAGGTTGCAGCTATTTTAGCTCCAATGAGTCCGGATTTCCCCACACCTGTTACTATGAGTTTGCCTTTTGTATTGTAGGCAATTTCCACAGCCTTTTCTATCTCGCTACCAAGCAAGTTGGCTGCTCTTAAAAGTTCATTTGCCTCAGTTTTTAAAACCTCTTTAGCAATTTTTATAAAATCCATTCATCAATCCTTTATATGATAGGTGTAAAGATACGAAGAAAAATAAACCTTGTTTTTCTTTACTCCTTTACCTCTCTACACCTCTACTCCTAAGCCAAAGGTTCCCTATAGTACAAAAATAGTAGGAACCACAGTAGGATACTTTTTCATCTTTCTAAACACATGCTTTCTAACTGCTTGTCTTAGAGCATTTTCGACTGCTTTTGGGTTGCCTAGCATCGGCTCTTTAGCATTTATTAGAAGTTGGTCAAGTATATCTTCGACCTCTTTAGAAAATTTTTGCATATCTTTATCTGCTACCAAACCATAACTAAGTACCTTTGGTTTTCCAATAAGTTTATTTGTGCTTCTATCTATCTGGGCAATAACTGATACTATACCAGCTTCAGCTAGTTTTTGTCTATCTATTACAACATCATTTTCTATCTGTTTATTTATTTGGTTATCTATATAGACTTTGCCTGTTTTTACTGAGCCTACTTTTTTGAGATATTTTTGTGTGATTTCTACCTGTTCACCATCGCTCATTAGGTAGATATTTTTCTCAGGTATTCCACACTTCATGGCAGTTTCTTTGTGTCTGTGTATGTGATTGTACTCTCCATGAACTGGCAAGAAAAATTTTGGTTTAACAAGTCTTATCATCAGCTTTTGCTCCTCTTGGGCAGCATGTCCGCTGACATGGATTTCACTAAAATCTTTATATGCTACATCTGCTCCTGATTTGTAAAGATAGTTAAGCACCTTTGAGACACTAGCTTCATTGCCCGGAATTGCTTTTGCAGATATAATGATCTGATCAGTTGGTTTTATCTTTATATGCCTATGCTCATTTGTTGCCATTCTAAATAGAGCACTCATTGACTCACCTTGACTTCCTGTAGTAACGATAAGCACATCTTTATCATCATATCTATTTACCTCATGAGCATCTATAAAGATCTTATTGTCTAAATTTATATATCCAAGCTCCATTGCGGTATTGAGATTTTTCTCCATACTTCTTCCAATAACTGCTACTTTTCTTCCATATTTTATGCCATGAGTTATGGCTTGATAGACTCTATGGATATTGGATGAGAATGTTGACATGATAACTCTGCCCTTTGCTTTTGAAAAGATAGTATCAAATGTAGGACCAACTGAACTTTCACTTCTTGTAAAGCCAGAATTATAGGAGTTGGTACTATCACTTAAAAGACATAAAACTCCTCTATCTCCATAGTGTGCAAATCTGTGCAAATCTGCAGGAAGTCCATCTATTGGGGTATGATCTATCTTGAAGTCTCCAGTATGGATGATGGTCCCAGCCTCAGTAGTTATAGCTAAAGATGATGCATCTATAATGGAGTGGGTTATATGTATCCACTCTATATCAAAATCACCTATTTGGTAAACTTTTCTCTTTTCAACAGGTCTGAAAAATTTCTTTGAGATTTTATGTTCATCAAATTTGTTTGCTATCATGCCAAGTGGCAGAGGAGTAGCATATATAGGAAATTGTAAATCCTGATTCTTAAATAGGTATGGTAATGCACCTATGTGGTCTTCATGAGCATGGGTGATAACTATACCTTTTATCTTGTTTTTTATAGTTCTAAGATATGAAAAATCAGGTACCAATATATCAACCCCATGCATCTCATCATCTGGAAAACTCATTCCCACATCCACTATAATGGCACTTGTATTGGTCTCTA
>JALVXV010000019.1 GCA_027038235.1 Campylobacterales bacterium
TTTATACTAGGAACTGAAAGGCATGAAAGCAGAAGAATAGATAATCAGCTAAGAGGAAGAAGTGGAAGGCAAGGAGATCCAGGAGCTAGTCAATTTTATCTAAGTTTAGAAGATAATCTTTTAAGAATCTTTGGAAGCGATAAGATAAAGACTATCATGGAAAGACTTGGTATCCAAGAGGGAGAACATATAGAGTCAAAGATGGTAACAAGAGCGGTTGAAAATGCCCAAAAGAAGGTAGAAAATCTACACTTTGAATCAAGAAAACATCTACTTGAGTATGATGATGTAGCAAATGAACAGAGAAAAACTATATATAACTTTAGAGACAATCTTTTAGATCCAAATTATGATCTCTCCCAAAAGCTTGATGAGATAAGAGAGGAGTTTGTAGAATCACTTCTTTATAGAGCAGAGATATTTGAAAGCGGAGTAAAAGAGGACTTTGATCTTAAAAGATTTGCTGCAATTTTAAAAGATGAGATAAATGAAGATATAGATATAGAGGAGTTAAAGGGTCTTGATTATCAAGCCATAAAAGAGAGAGTTGTAGGGATTTTAAAAGATAGATATGAAGAGAAGATGAGTGTAGTTGATAAAGAGCAAAGAGGTGAGATAGAGAGACTTTTATATCTTCAGATACTTGATAATGCTTGGAGAGAACACCTATATCAAATGGATATACTCAAAACTGGTATAGGCCTTAGAGGCTACAATCAAAAAGATCCATTGGTTGAATATAAAAAAGAGAGTTACAATCTCTTTTTAGAGCTTGTTGATAGGATAAAATTTGAGAGCTTAAAGACACTACATTTAGTCCAATTAAGAGATGAGGAGGAAGAGAGGGAGCGAGAGAGAATGCAGCAAATACTAAATGAGATGCAACTCTCAAACGAAGAGATGCAGTTTATGCATCAAAGCACTCTTGAGAGTGAAGAAAAAAAGCCATTTAGAGCTGAAAAAAAGATACCTAGAAACTCTCCTTGTCCTTGCGGAAGTGGTAAAAAGTATAAAAATTGTTGTGGAAAAAGTGGTCCTAAAAAGGGAGCATTAGCTGGAAACTAAATCAAATCTAAAAAGAGAAAAATTTATAGTAGATTTTTCTCTTTTCTTGTGATTTTTTTTCGTTTGATAAAATTTTTATATCCCCTAACTAAGCCATAAATAATATATGAAGTAAATAATATAGTTAATGACTCTATAAGATATAGATATACAAAAGATAGAGATAAGATAGTCAAGATAAGAACCTTTTTAAAATTGGTCTTTGGCAAACTTATCTTTTTAAAACTTGGGTATCTTATATTGCTTACCATCAAGATAGATATAAGTGCTATAAATATCAATATTATAAATGAGGCTCTATCTTTTAAAAGGTGATATTTCTCAAAAAAAAGTATCCAGATACTGATAAAAACTGCTGCTGTAGGTATAGGCACACCTATAAAAACAGATGGTTCATTTGATGGGTTAGTTACATTGAATCTTGCAAGTCTTATAGCTCCAAAAAGGACATACAATGCACTAAGAAGTGATCCTATCTTTGCATAGTGTAAGCCTATATCAAAGTAAAAAAGCATAGCAGGAGCCACACCAAAAGCTACCAAATCAGCAAGTGAATCAAATTCTGCACCAAATTTAGAAGTAGTCTTAGTAAGCCTTGCTACTCTACCATCAAGTCCATCAAAAATAAGTGAGATCAATATAAGATATACTGCCTTTTCAAACTCCCCCTTTGAAGATGCTATAATGCTAAGCACTCCCATAAAAGCACTAGTAGCTGTAAATAGATTGGGAATTATATATATAAATTGTGATTTGTTATGTTTTTGCACGAAAATCCTTTGGATTAAGCAACCGTCAAACTAAAGCACTTAGCTCTTAGCTCTTAGCTCTTTCTTCTAAAAAATATCCTAAAACACTCTCAACTGCTTTTACTCTTTCTCCCTCAACTACTTTTATCCTACACTCAAGTGGAAGATAAAGCTCAATCAACCCTTCATTTAAAAATAGATACCTATCACCTTTTCTTAAATTTGTAAAATTTTTGCAAAATCTATATATCTTTTTACTACATTTTCCAACCAAAACTCTCAATAAAATATCACCCTCTTTAGAGTTTGCCACTATCTCTACTCTTTCATTTAAAAGTTTTGCTTTTTCATTTTCTTTATCGATATTAAATCCACATATAGCATTTACCCTCTTGAGACTCATATCAAATGGATTTCTAAGTATAGTTACATCGCAAAGAGAGCTTTTTATCGTTACAAGTAACATCTCTTTTTTAAAATATTTTCTCTCATTTACTTTGCCTATATGAGTTATCTTTCCATCGATTGGGGCAAATATAGAAAATTCGTCATCTTCATAAGGTATTCTCTCAGGATTTCTATATACAAAAGCTATAAAAATAGTAGCAAAAAAGAGAAAAAATGAGATGATAAAAGTATCAAAACATAGAGATAATAAAAATAGAAAAAATAAAATTGCTATATATATCCAACCCTCTTTTGCGATAATTTCACTCTTTCTACATAGCATTATTACTCTTTTTTATCACTATCATCTTTTTCTTGATTAGCCTTTTTCAAGCCATTTTCAGCCTTTTGAATATCATCTTTTTCATCCTCTTCTCTTACAATACCATTTTTCTCTTCAAAATCTTTTATAATCCTTCTGACAACTTCACCCTCGATTGTCTCTTTATCAAAAAGCTCTTTTACTATATTTTCAATAGCTTCACTATACTCTCTTAAGGTTTTTAAAACTCTTTTATATCTCTCATTAAGCATAGTTTTTACATATTCATCTAAGTGTTCAGCCATCTTTTCACTATAATCTTTACTAGTAGCCCCAGGAATAAATCTATTTTGCTGTTTTTCAAGCACCATAAGACCTGCAACCTCACTCATTCCATACATACTAACCATAGCTTTTATAATATCAGTCGCTCTTTCTAAGTCATTTCCAGCTCCAGTAGATATCTCTTTTATAAAGACCTCTTCAGCAGCTCTACCACCCAAAAGTGTATCAACTTCAGCTATAAGCTCATGTTGTTGCATAAGATATTTATTTTCTTCAGGAGTATTTAGGGTGTATCCAAGTGCAGCTAATCCTCTTGGAATAATAGAAACTTTTGAAACCTTTTTTGCACCTTTTGTAGTCTCAGCTATCAATGCATGTCCACTTTCATGATAAGCTACTATTCGTTTCTCTTTTGAACTTATTCTTCTACTTTTCTTTTCAAGCCCAGCAATTGCCCTTTCAACTGCTTCGACCATATCTTTTTGTTTTACCTCTTTTTGGTTGTTTCTTCCAGCAAGTAGTGCAGCTTCATTGATAATATTTGCCAAATCAGCCCCAGCAAGTCCTGCAGTAAGCCTTGCAATCTCTTCAAGATCTATATCATCTGCAAGTTTTATATCCTTTATATGCACTTTAAGTATGGCAACTCTACCTTTAAAATCTGGCTTATCGACAAGCACTTGTCTATCAAATCTACCAGGTCTTAAAAGTGCAGGATCAAGCACTTCAGGTCTATTTGTTGCAGCTAAAACTATGACAGGAGCATTTTCACTATCAAACCCATCCATCTCTGCTAAGAGTTGATTGAGTGTTTGCTCTCTTTCATCATTGCCACCAAAATTTCCTGCTGCAGCTCTGCTTTTTCCAATAGCATCTATCTCATCTATAAAGACGATAGAGGGTGCCTCCTTTTTTGCCCCCTCAAAAAGATCTCTAACTCTACTAGCTCCCACACCTACAAACATCTCTATAAAAGATGAGCCGGAAACTGAAAAAAATGGAACATTTGCCTCACCCGCTACTGCTTTTGCTAAAAGTGTCTTACCAGTGCCAGGAGGTCCAACTAGAAGTACACCTTTTGGTATCTTAGCACCAAGCCTTAGATATCTATCAGGATGCATCAAAAATTCAACTATCTCTTGAACCTCCTCTTTTGCCTCCTCAACTCCAGCAACATCAGAAAATTTGGTCTTTGGCTTCTCGGAATTTACTAACTTTTTGCTACTTCCCATCCCTAAAATTCCGCCACCAATATTTTTTTGCATTCGATTTGCAAGTAGCATCCAAATACCAAAAAAGATAAATACTGGAATTATCCATGAAAATAGAAGTTCACTAAACCAAGTAGTCTCGCTAAATGCAGCATAAGCAATACCACTTTTTTCAAGAAGAGGTATCAAAGTAGGATCACTTCCTACTTTTTTTGCAATATATATAACCTTTTGACCACTACTCTTTGAAACTGCCTTTATAATCGTTTGACCGATGGCGACTTGTTGCACCTCTTTGGCCTTTATCAAATTCTTTATCTGTGAGTAGTTTACATTTTTAGTTATTACTCTATTAGAATTTGCAAAAGCTCCCTCTTGCATACTAGAAATACTGCCATTTGGATTGACAAAACTCTTAAATATAAGTATTATTAAGATCGAAAATATCGCAAATACCAAAAGAGGATTGTCGTTAAAAAAGTTATTGTTTTTATTGCTATCTTTTTTAGCCACTACTTTACCTTTATAATTTTTTTAATTGTAGAGTTCTCCACTCATCTTTTTCTACAACATTAATCTTTTCAAAATCATCAAATCTTGCTAAAACATTATCTAAATACCTATCTAAGATACCTGAGAGTATTAAAGTGCCACCAATTTTTACACTTTTTTTCAAATCTCTACTTATCATCATAAGTATATCTGCAACTATATTTGCTGCAACTATATCATACTCCTGTTTGGCTCTATTTGCTGAACCAACCCACAAATCATGATATAGACAACCATTTAGCTGAAAATTTTTCTTTGCACTTTGAATGCTTTGTTCATCGCTATCACACAGATCAACTTTTGCTTTTAACTTACAAGCTGCGATGGAGAGTATGCCACTACCACATCCCACATCTAAAAAAAGATCACCCTCTTTGACACTTTTTTCTATTATCTCTAGGCA
>JALVXV010000020.1 GCA_027038235.1 Campylobacterales bacterium
CCCGGAGTTACCCCCAACTTTTTAAGCTCATCTTCACCTATATCGATAAGCTCTAATGCATCTATAGCATTTAAAGCTTTAGTCTCTTCAAGTTGGTCATCGCCTCTTAAAAAGTAGATGACAACTTTTGAACTGCCATCCTCATAAAGAGCCTTTTTTGCAACAGCTTTTACAAGATAGTAGGGTTCGATCATAAAAAATTCTGCTAAAGCATCTATGGTTTTTATCTCTGGAGTATAAAATTCACCCGGATTCATCTGAGGTTTTTCTTTGTATGGAGGCACCCTTTTATCTCTTGAGGCGACCTCTATATTTGCTGCATAGTTGCAACTTTTGCAAATAATTATATCATCCTCACCATTTTGAGCCAATACCATAAACTCCTTACTTCCTGTACCACCTATGGCACCACTATCAGCATCAACCACTCTAAAATCAAGCCCAAGTCTTGAAAAAATTTTAGAGTAAGTCTTCTCCATAAGATCAAACTCTCTATCTAAATCTTCAAAGCTCTCATGAAAGCTATATCCATCCTCCATTAAAAACTCTCTACCTCTTAAAAGACCAAATCTAGGCCTAGCCTCATCTCTAAACTTGGTATTGATCTGATAAAGATGAAGTGGGAGTTGTTTGTAGCTTTTTACTCTATTTCTAACTAGATCTACCATCATCTCTTCAGCAGTAGGACTTAAAACAAACTCATTATCCTTTCTATCTTTAAATCTTAAAAGCTCCTTTCCATACTTTGCAAATCTACCACTCTCTTTCCATAGTTCACTTGGGGTAACAAAGCCTAGTTGTACCTCTTGACACCCTGCTTTATCAAGCTCCTCTTTGACCACCTTTCTAATCTTTTCTAAAACAATTTTGCCCAATGGTAAAAAGTTATATATCCCACTACCAACTTGAGAGATAAATCCAGCTTGTACTAATAGCTTATGGCTTGGAAGCACAGCATCACTTGGTGTCTCTTTGGTTGTAGGAATAAAAAATTTTGAAAATCTCACTTTATTGCTCCTTCTTAGAATGGCGAACTGTCCCATTTTCCATATGATATTCACATTTATACATATTCATCTGCTTTTTTTGCTCTTCATTGATACCAAATAGATATTGAAAAGATTGTACAATGGTATCAAACTCAGGATCTTCAGCTACTTTTTTTAGGTTGCAAGTGGGTTTATGCAAAAAGGTATTGAAAGCTTGATGGAGTATCTTTTCTACTTCATCTTTATACTCTTTTGGAAGATACCCCTTTTTTAAAGCACGATCAAGCTCTTTTTGGGCACTTCTTTTTGCCATCTCTCTCATTCTTTTTATAATAGGCTCTACCTGCAATGTTTGTAGCCACTTATAAAATTCTATCGTAGATTTACCAATGATAGAGTATGCGATACCTGCTTGTTTTTCTCTAAAGGCTCTATTTTGAGAGACTACACTTTTTAAATCATCTACACTAAAAAGATCAATATTTTTATCTTTGCAAGATTCTTCTATATCTCTTGGAACTGCTATATCAAACCAATATCTTTTAAAATCAACATCCTTGACCATATCGCTTTTGATAACATGACCATTTGCACTTGTGGCACTAAATAAAAAGCGATACTTATTTATAAAGCTTTCTAGCTTATCAAAACCTTCTACTATAGTGGTCTCTCCTAGATCCTTTGCTAACTCTTTTGCTTTTTTGATATTTCTATTTATTATAATAACATTGCAACCATTTTTTATCAAATGCTCTGCACAAATCCTACTCATCTGCCCTGCCCCAATAACTATAGCAGAAAATCCTGCTAGTGACCCACCTGCTAAATCTTTTGCTCTATTTACAGCTACACTTGAGATGGAAACAGGAGAGGAGCTTATCTCGGTACTACTTCTTACAGCTGCGGCACATCTAAAGGTATGGTGCATAACTCTTGCTATCTTTTGAGAGCAAAACCCATAATCAAAACAGAACTTAAAAGCATCCTTTATCTGCCCTACTATTTGTGTCTCACCTATTACTACACTATCAAGTGAAGATGCTACTGAAAATATGTGATGAATTGCAGCATTATCCTCATATACATCAGCTAAATCTTTTAATTTGTCTATATCAATAGATGAGATTTTAGATAACTCATTGATAATATACTCCAAAGCATCTAAACAACTCTTAACACTTGTAAAAATCTCAACCCTATTGCAGGTAGAGAGTATCAAAACCTCATTTATCATAGGATGTTTTAAGAGTTTTTGCGAAAAGTTTATCTTTTTTTCATCACTATTAAATGCTATCTTCTCTCTTATAGCTATATCACTATTTTTGTGCGAATAGCTAACTATCAAATAGTTCATGCATATATCCTTAATATTCCCTATCTATCATATCTTTTATGATTTTTTCAAGATCACTATTTTTGTACTCTTCTATACTATTTAAAGCCTCACTTCCAAGCTTATGAACTAGTTCAAAGCACTCTTTTAATGCTCCACTACTTTGCATTTTTGCTCTTATCCACTCTTTGTCGTCATGATTTAGCTCTTGTTTGAACATACTTAAAAGTCTATCTTTATCATCTTTATCAAGCTTTTTATATAGATATATATATGGTAGAGTTGTTTTGCCCTCTTTGTAGTCATTCATAGAGGGTTTTCCAAGAGTTTTATCATCACTTACTATATCTAAGATATCATCTATGATCTGAAAAGCAAGACCCAAATTTTTCCCATAAAGTGCAAATTTATCGCTATCAACCCCAGCTAAAAATGCCGCAGAGTATGCACTAGCTTCAATAAGTGAGGCAGTTTTTTTATAAATCATATCAAAATATTTTTCTATATTGTCATTAAAACTTTTTGATAACTCCACATCCAAAAGTTCACCTATTGATAGCTTTGCAACAGCCTCTGAAATGCTTTTTGCTATTTGCAAAGGAAAGTTACAAAGTTCAAAAAATGCCTTTGAGTATAAGATATCTCCAAACATTATAGCACTCTTATCCCCAAAAAGAGCATTGATCGATTTTTTACCTCTTCTTGTATTGGCATCATCTATAACATCATCATGTAAAAGACTAGCAGCATGTATCATCTCAACAATCGATGCTAATACTACTGCTTTATCAGCTTTATTATCAGCAATTTTCAAAATCAATTTAGCTCGAAGTTTTTTACCCGAAGATAGATGTTTGTAAAACTCATCTACTCTATCATCTTTCAAATCATTTATAAATTTTTCAATATTTATATCTACTTTATTTAGCAATATTTATCTCCTTAGAATTTGGATCAATAAAATCAGCAAGTATCTTTACATTATCATCTTTGATAAATATATCTATCGTAGCTCTCTTTTTCTTGCTATTAAATGATCTAAAAACAACCAAAAGATATACTCTATCCAATAAATTTGCACCCCTTGGTACAAGTTCAACCTCAAAGCTATCTAACCCATACTTATCATATAATACATGTTGATCTTTTATCTTTTGATAGGAGCTAAAGGTAACCAATGCTCCATTTTTGTATAAAGTCCATCTAAAATCAAATTCACCATCTCTTAAATAAACTTTTTTATCGCGATATGAGATCTTTACTTTAGCAATCTGATCTTTTTTTAGTACAAATTGATACTGATATTTCCACTCCATTGCAAATAGATTTGAAAATATAAAAAGAGTTATCCAAACAATTTTACTCATTTTGACTCAAGATATTGCCCATCATCTCTATATAAAAATCATTTATTTTATCATTCACTTTATCTTGGTTATTTGCAATATAGTTTTTAATAATACCCTCTATATCTTTCTCTTCTCCTAGCATCTCTTCAAGCAAAAGCTCCATAGCTGCACTTTTAGTAGTAGCATTTATTAACTCATTTTGCACTAAATTTCTATTGGCATTATATACTACATCAAAAAATTTATCTTCTGGCTTTCCACCAAATATATCATCATCTTCTAGCCACATACCACCCTCCTAAATTTCTAAGCAGAATTATACCCAACCAAATCTTAAAGATTGTAATTTGCTAAATTTGCTAACTTATTGCTATCTTTATAGTATCATCTTCCTTTATATCTACATTGAGTTTTGGAATTTTTATCTTTTGATAGCTTTTAAAATATCCACTTTTTGTTAGCATCATTTTGCCATTTAGTAGTATTTCTATCTTATAGTTGCCACTTCGTTTTAGTTTGATATTTGTCAAAATTTTATCTGGATTGTCTATATCAAGCATTGATGGATAGTACCACTGCATCTCTTCATCTGGCTCTATTTTTATCATCTTGGGTTTTTTAGTACTATTTAAATTTTTATATACAAAGTTAGCACACTTTTTTGCCTCGTAGTAGCAACTAAATGAACTTAATGCACCTCTTATAGCATTTCCTATAACAAATATACTCCCATCTTCTGTTTGAAAATTTTGTGAGATATGAGCTGAATCATTTAAGAGGTTAAAATCACTCAAATAGTTTCTAAATGTTGAACTTTCTGGCTTAAAATCTCCACTAAATATAACACCTTCACAAAGAGTTGAATCTTTATCATCCTCTATTTGATATGATACTGCTTCTATCTGTTTATCCTCACCCTTTATATAGGCATTTTTTACATTTGTATCTATCTTGGTTTTAAAGATATATTTGCCAATAGGATACAAAATAGGATATGTTTGTATATCCTCACTACTTTCAAGCATAGCTTGTGGAGATATCTCAAACCTCTTCATGCTCCAAAGAGCTGAAAAACTTACATCCTCACTCCCAAAGATCACTCCACTTTTAAAAGGAACTCTTTTATTGATATATAAAAATCTCTGCAAAGCTCCTGTGGTTATGATATTTGGACTTCTTGTGC
>JALVXV010000021.1 GCA_027038235.1 Campylobacterales bacterium
AACAAGAAAGAGAAAACTACTTGAAAAGCAAAAAGCAGGAAAAAAGAGGATGAAAGCTATAGGAAAAGTCCAACTCCCCCAAGAGGCATTTTTGAGTGTCTTGAAGATAGATTGAGTTGAATAGGACCTAGGATTTAAACTTAGAAATTAATTTTTCTATCTCCCAAATCCCAAATCCTAAATCCTAAATCCTAGCACAAGGAGATGTAATGAAAAAAATAAGTTTAGCATTTATGGCTTTAGGAATATTTTTACTCTCAGGTTGCTCTTATAAGGGTAGTTCTATAGATATAAAACCATATCAAGTAAGCTTTTTAAGTTTTAGAAATGCTTATAAAAGTGTATATCTAAGCTCTTTCAAAGATAAAAGAGCCAATAAAAAGATAGTTGCCATCGTTACAAATAATAATGCAGACAATCTTGGATATGCTACAACAAATGTAAATTTTGTAACATGGTATAAAGATGCTCTAAAAAAAGCTCTAAATGCTAATGGCTTTATCACAACAGATGATCCAAATAGTGCTAATATGCAAATAGAACTTATACTCAATGAATTGCTTGTAACATTTAACAAAAGCCTCTTGACAAAAGAGAACTTAACAGGAACTATCTCTTTGAAACTTATTATAAAAAAAGAAGGAGAGACTATAACAAAAAATATCTCAGAAAATATTAGCAAATATAATGGTTTAACTGTAAGCAATGAAACTTTTCAAAAGCAAGTAGAGACTCTTTTAAATGATAGTATAAAATTGATAATAAAAAATTTAACTGATATATAGATGTACTGTTTGATATGTGGCAATCTCTCCTTTAGTCATATATGTAAAAAATGCAAAAAGGAGTTTTTAAAACCCTCTTTTTATAAAAGAGTAGTTGAAAAAGATTTTGAAGTATATAGCTTTTATAAATATAGTGCTATAAAAGAGTTAATTCTTACAAAGCATAAATTTGTAGGATATTTTATATATCACATCTTAGCCCAAGAGAGTTTTAAAAGGTTTGCTAAAGAGTTTAAATATGTTGGGCAGATTTACTCTTTTGCCTGTGATGATCACATTAGAGGTGGATATTCGCATACTGCAATACTTAATAAATATCTTAAATCAACCTTCATAACACCCATTCACTCTGCTTTAAGAGCTACAAACCATGTAAATTATTCTGGTCAATCTTTGCAATTTAGGGAAAACAACCCTAGGAATTTTAAATACCTATATCATCCAAATATAGATGCTATCATAGTTGATGACATTATCACAACAGGCACGACTATAAAAGAGGCTAAAAAAACATTGAAGAAAAATGGACTTAATGTCTTATTTGCACTAACTTTAGCGAATGCAAGGGAGTGAATTAAAACTAAAAGATTAAAAGAGAGTGGCTCCGGATGCTGGATTCGAACCAGCGACCAAGTGGTTAACAGCCACCTACTCTACCGCTGAGCTAATCCGGAACACTTAAAAATAGGGTAGAATTATATTCAATTTTTCCTTGTATGTCAAGTAATATTATCTATTTTTTTAAAATTTTTTCTTGAAATCTTAAAAAACATAAAACTTATAAAAAAATTTAAAAAATTTAAGTTTTATCAAATAATTTTATTGTATAGTTTTATTACAAAATTATTTCAAAGGAGTTTCAATGAAGTCAAAGATTGTTGGTCTAGCATTGGCTGGAAGTTTGGCAATTCCAGCTTTTAGTGCACAATTTATTACAATAGGTACAGGTGGTGTTACTGGAGTTTATTACCCAACTGGTGGTGCTATTTGTAGAATGGTAAACAAGCTTAAAAAAACTGCACACATTAGATGTTCAGTTGAGTCAACTGGTGGTTCAGTTTATAATGTAAATACTATCAAAGCAGGTGAGCTTGATTTTGGTATTAGCCAAAGTGATACAGCTTATCAAGCATACAATGGAATAGGTAAATTTGATGGTAAGCCTATAAAAGAGTTAAGAAGTGTTATGGCAATTTATCCTGAACTTCTTACACTAGTTGTTAGAAAAGATTCAGGTATCAAAAAACTTTTGGATATCAAGGGTAAGAGAATAAACCTTGACACTCCAGGTTCAGGTACTAGAATGACAACTGAGATTGTTTTAAAAGCAGTTGGTCTAAAAGATGGAGATCTTGCACTTGCTGATGAGATGAAATCAAGTGAAGCACCAACTTTGTTAAAAGATAATAAGATAGATGGTTACTTTGCAGTATTTGGTCATCCTACAGCAAATATCAAAGATGCAGCTAACTCAGTTGATATTGATTTGATACCTATAAAGGGTCCTGAGATTGATAAGTTGTTTAAAAAGTATCCTTACTATGCACCAGGTGTGATTTCAGGAGCATTTTATAAAGGTGTAAATCATGATACTCCAAGTATTGGTGTAAAAGCGGTGTTGGTTACAAGTACAAGAATCCCAGAAGATGTTGTATATACTGTAACAAAAGCGATACTTGATAACTTTGCAGCATTTAAAAAACTTCACCCTGCATATAAAACTATTACTAAAAAAAGTTTACTAGATGGCTTATCTATTCCTCAACATCCAGGAGCAGCTAAAGCATTTAAAGAGGCAGGTTTATTATAATATATAAAATATGGGCATTTTAAATGCCCATATCATCTATAATTAAGGATGTAAAATATGAAAAAAAGACAAAACAAAGATGGTATAAAGGACGAATATTTAGAAGATATTGTCAAAGATAATGAGGACAAGCTTGAGTATATGGCTGGAGAGATAGATGATGTTATAGTTACTCAAAAAACTTCAGATTATGAAGAGAAGCTTGTAAGTGAATTGGAGGGGCAGAGGGATTTTGAGAAAAACAGTTGGATGTACTGGCTTGTTGCTGTTGTAGCATTTTCTTGGTCGGTTTTTCAATTGGCTGTTGTTGTACATCCGATAAATGGAGTTTATGTTAGAGCAGCTCACTTAGCATTTGGTGTTTTTCTAGCCTTTACAATGTATCCAATACTTAAAAAAGCTCACTTAAGACACACTATTACATGGTATGATATAGCTTTTGCTGTTTTGGGTGTTATAGTTTCACTATATCAATGGTATGCTTATAATGATTTAGCAATGCGATCTGGTGCTTGGACACAAACAGATATAGTTATAGCTGTTGGAGTACTTTTTATGGTGCTTGAGGGCTCAAGAAGAGTTTTGGGTATTCCTCTACCAGCCATTGCTACAGTTTTTTTACTGTATGACTACTTTGGACCATATATGCCTGATATCATTGCACATAAAGGTGCAAGTGTCAGTAAGATAATGGGTCAAATGGTCTTAACAACAGAGGGAATTTATGGAGTTCCATTAGGAGTTAGTGCTGGATTTGTATTTTTATTTGTTCTATTTGGAGCTTTGCTTGATAGAGCTGGAGCTGGAGAGTACTTTATAAGTATGGCATATAACTTGCTAGGAAGATATGATGGAGGTCCTGCAAAAGCTTCAGTTGCAGCTTCAGGGCTTATGGGTATCATTTCAGGCTCTTCCATTGCAAATACAGTTACAACAGGTACTTTTACTATTCCACTTATGAAAAAGCTTGGTTTTCCTTCTCATAAAGCAGGAGCAGTTGAAGTTGCCTCCTCAGTTAATGGTCAGCTTATGCCTCCTATTATGGGAGCGGCAGCATTTATCATAGCTGAATTTTTAGGAATTAACTATACAGATGTTGTAAAAGCTGCATTTGTACCAGCATTTACTAGCTATTTTGCTCTATTTTATATAGTTCATCTTGAGGCTAAAAAGCTTGGCATAAAGGGCGAGTCAAAAGATAAATTAAAGAAGGTATTTCCTATCTTCATTAGAGGTCTTCACTATATAATTCCTATCTTCTTTTTGATATATACCTTGATAGTGCTTAGGATGTCAGCTCAAGCAGCAGCATTTAATGCGATAGAGTTTATGATGCTTATTATGGTAGTGCAAAGACCTTTTGCTGCAATAATCCAAAAGAAACCTCTTACAAAAGATGTCTGGTTGGGTGGATTTGTAGATATTGCTCATGGTATGGTAAGTGGTGCTAAAAATATGGTACCAATTGCTATAGCAACAGCAGTAGCTGGTATAGTTGTAGGTTCTGTTACATTGACAGGAATTGGTCTAATATTAGCCGATGTTATAGATCAGCTATCAGGCGGATATATACTTGCAGTTCTTTTTTTAACTGCTATTACATCGCTTATACTTGGTATGGGCTTGCCTACGACAGCAAACTATATTGTCATGGCAGCTTTAACCGCTCCAGTTATTATGCAACTTGCGGCAGATAATGGATATATCATTCCAGCGATTGCAGCACATATGTTTGTATTTTATTTTGGAATACTTGCAGATGATACACCTCCGGTGGGTATGGCAGCTTATGCAGCTGCAGGACTTGCAAAAAGTGATCCAATAAAGACAGGTTTACAAGGATTTATGTATGATATAAGAACGGCGATACTACCATTTATGTTCTTTTTCAACAATAAATTGCTCCTTATAGAGAGTGTAAATGCTGAAGATCCAAATGATGTAGCAGGTTGGGTTTGGGTAACCAATCCAGTAGAGATACTTAGTATATTTGCCTTTGCAGTTTTAGGTATGTTTGCATTTACCTCGGCAATTCAGGGATTTTTTGTAACAAAGGTAAATCCTTTAGAGAGATTACTCTTTTTAGCAGTAGTGCCATTTGCATTTTTACCTGATATGATGGCAAAGTATTTGCATTTAGGAACACCTTATGTATCATGGGCTATAGCAGCTGGTATTTACCTATTGGTTTTTGTCATGCAAAAAATAAGAGTTAAAACACAAGGGGCTTATGTGCCTGATAAAG
>JALVXV010000022.1:0-259 GCA_027038235.1 Campylobacterales bacterium
TAAAAGATTCATCTTTGGTCTCTGTTATCTCTATAACAGATCTTACAAAAGTAGGTAGAGAGATAGTTGCCAATACATTTTCCCCATTTGAAACTTGGCTTGTGGTAGCTGCAATGTATTTTTCTATTACTTTTACACTTGCTGTTATAGGACATAAGTATGAAAAGAAACTTAAAGCAAAAGGCGGCTTCTAAATAATTAAGACTGTTTTTATCCTATTTAGCTATAATTTCATAACAATTTAAAAAAGGAATAAATT
>JALVXV010000022.1:269-4838 GCA_027038235.1 Campylobacterales bacterium
AATTGTTGCCGTTCCCTCTCTTGATACACCTGTTTGTGCTGCTGAAACTAGAAAGTTTAACGAAGAGGCTGCTAAAATTGATGGTGTAGAGGTTGTTGTGGTATCTATGGATCTTCCTTTTGCGATGGGTAGATTTTGTACAACTGAGGGTATAGAAAACCTAAGTGTGGGAAGTGATTTTAGAAATAAAGATTTTGCAAATGCTTATGGTGTTTTGATAGCCGATGGACCACTTGCTGGAGTAAGTGCAAGAGCTATATTTGTAGTAAACAAAGATGGAAAGATAACTTACAAGCAAATAGTTCCTGAGATAACAGAGGAACCTAATTATAAAGAAGCACTAGAGGCTGCCAAAGCTGCTATATAGAGGGAAAAGCGGGATACTCTTCCCGCTTTATTTTTGAAAAACAAACAAATCTAATTGCATTCTCGACTGATAAAGCATTAACTTTTATAACTCTTGATAAAATTTTTGTAACTCTAATATTTATCTACATATTATACCCCTTTTGTTTTAATTCGAATTATATAAAAGTTATTCTAAATATTCTACATCTTTAATTTATACTTTCCTCTGCTAATAAACTTTAAATATCCCCTATCTCTTAAAATTTGAAGTTGTTGTCTAATTTTTGCCTTTATATTGTTATTGCTAGGATGTTTTATCTTTAAATAATTTTCAAAACTATATATATCATTTAATGAAAATGTCTCTTTTTTTAATTTATCAATACAATTCATAATGTCTATTAACCACCCTTTTAAGTACATATTTTTTGATTGTTTTAAAAAAGTAATTTTATGCCATGAGTCAATGATTTGATTCTTGTTTAGTTTTATACCATTTTTAATATAATAAATTTTTCCACTATTTGGAATGGCTGATATATCAATACTACACATAAAATAAGTTGGTCTTCTTAAAATACCTTTTTTTCTTTTTAGTATCATATCAGGTACAAACATATAACTTGGAGTAGCAAAAAAATTGATAATAGCATAATTGCTTTTATCATAATTTAAAAAGAAAAAGTTAGGACCATTTTGACTCACAATTCTATCTATCATGGTTTTATATTTGCCATCTGGGACAATTTTGCCAAAGCTCTTTCCCATTTTACTTTTTAGTTCAAAATCCTCAAAACATTTTGAACAATAAAAATCAGATGCCGGTTTATTATTTTTATAACGCTTGATACTTTGACCACAATTTGGGCAAAATATATTATCACCAACCCAATTTTCACTTAAGATTCTAATTTTTTGAGAGTTATTATGGTAATTCTCTACTTCTAAGATATTTGTAAATTTCACAATACCACTATCTCCAACTCAAGTTCAATCCCAAATTTTTCAAAAACTCTTTTTTTTGCAAGATTGATTAAGCTTATGGCATCTTCAAAAGTTCCTCTGCCATGATTTACTAAAAAGTTTGCATGTATTTTGCTAAATCCTACATCCCCTACTCTGTATCCTTTTAGTCCACACTCTTGAAGCAACTTTCCTGCATAACTGTTTGGTGGATTTTTAAAGCAACTTCCAGCACTTGGGAGATTTGGCTGATTTTTTCTCAAAACCTCAAAATACTCAAACAATTTTTCATCAAAACCATGTTTTTTTTCAAAAACTCCCTCATAGATGATACTTTTTATGTTTGTATGCCTGTAGCTAAAGTCTATATCCTCTTTTTTTATATATCCTTTTATAGTTTTTATAGCTACTAAGTTGTTAAATATCTCATACTCTTTTAGTCCTGCATTCATTTTGATGATGCCACCTATTAGTCCGGGTAGTTTTTGAAGTAATTCAAAGCCTTTTATATCATGCTTTTTACAGTAGCTTACTACCTTTCCGCTTGGAGTTGCACCACCTATATACAAAAGATCGCCATCCTCTTTTATATAGTCAAACTCTTTAGATAGTTTTGCTAATTTTGGAGGGTTGTTTGAGACAAGTAGGTTGTTTGCCCCACCTATTATAGTAAAGTTTTCATCTGTTTTTTCTATTTTATTGATGATATTTACTTGGACAATAGGACCTATTTTTATGCTACTATATTTGGAAAAGTTTACTATTTTCACGAGATAAAAGTAGGTATCATATTTAGTATTTTAGTGGTAAACTCTATCATCATATTCATCATCCATGGCATTGTAAATATGATAACGACTACAACTAGGATAATCTTTGGAACAAAGCTAAGAGTCATCTCATTTATCTGGGTAGTTGCTTGAAATATACTGATAGCAAGTCCAGCTAAAAGTCCAGAAAGTAGCATAGGAAGTGAGAGATAAAGAGCTATCTTAAATGTCTCTACTCCTAAGCCTATAAGTTTAGCCTCCATTATTGCCCCCTTAACTCTTTATATTCAAGTGGCACAAAAAAATCCTCACACTTAATAATCTCATCAAAATATCCGCTATCATAACCCACCCTAAAAAGTTTATCAAGTGCCTTTTTTTGTATCTTATTTAGTGTAACAGAGTTGTCATTGGCATATAGTTCTAAGTATCTTTTTAAGTTTTTTTCATCAACTCTTATAAGATCTCTCTCAAGAAGCATCTTTGTAGCTAAATTTATATTTTTTCTTGCTACTTTAACAGCATTGGTTAATATCTCTTCGCACTCTATAGCACTTTTTAGAGGTATTGATCTTCTTATTGCCATACCTCCTAAAGGCAAAGGAAGCTCCTCTTTAGCAAGTTCAAGCCATATATCCCAAAGCTCTCTTTCAACACAAAGGGAGCTATCATACTCAAGTATGCTCTCATGGATCAATACTCCTGCATCTACCTCATCTTTTAAAACTGCTCTTTCAATCTCTAAAAAATTTTTATAAATTATCTTAGCATTTGGATATATTATCTTAAAAAGTAAAGCATTTGTGGTATTCTCTCCACTAAGAGCTACTTTGAAGTTCTTTTTTAACTTTTTACCTTTTTTCTTTATTAGTTTTGGTCCATACCCCTCTCCAAAGCTAACAGCAGTTCTTAAAAGTGCATACTCATCTTTTATCTTTGGATACAAACCAAAACTAATAGCGGTTATATCATAACTATTTTGTAAAGCCTCTTTGTTTAGTGTCTCTATATCAAGAGCTATATTTGAAAAGTTAAAATCTTCTGAGCTGACCCAGCCAAACTTGATAGCATAGTACATAAAAATATCATCAGCATCAGGAGAGTGTGCTACTACAAGCTCTTTTTTATTTGACATCTTTATCCCTCTTTTTCAGAATGAAAGATTTTATCATCTTTTCATTAAATTAATGATAAAATAGTAAAATCTTTAAACAAAGGTAAAAAATGGCAGTAGATGAGAGTAAAAAAAAGGCACTTGACCTAACTATAAAACAACTTGATAAAGCATTTGGCAAAGGCACTTTAGTTAGACTTGGTGAGAAGGTCATAGAGCCGATTGAAGCTATAAGTACAGGTTCTATCGGACTTGATATAGCTTTGGGTATCGGTGGAGTTCCAAAAGGAAGGATTATTGAGATATATGGACCTGAGAGTTCGGGAAAAACTACCCTTGCTCTACAGATAACAGCTGAAGCCCAAAAAAAGGGTGGGATTTGTGCTTTTATAGATGCTGAACATGCACTTGATGTAAAGTATGCACAAAACTTAGGAGTAGATACAGACAATCTTTTGGTCTCTCAGCCAGACTATGGGGAACAAGCTTTAGATATAGTTGAAAGCATTGCAAGAAGCGGTGCGGTGGACTTGATAGTCATTGACTCAGTTGCTGCACTTACTCCAAAAAGTGAGATAGATGGAGATATGGGAGATAGTCATGTAGGACTTCAAGCTAGACTTATGAGTCAAGCCCTAAGAAAGTTAACGGGCATACTTCATAAAATGAATACAACTGTTATATTTATCAACCAGATAAGGATGAAGATAGGCATGATGGGATATGGAAGCCCCGAGACTACAACTGGTGGAAATGCTCTAAAATTTTATGCAAGTGTGAGGATCGATGTAAGAAGGATAGCTACTTTAAAACAGGCTGATGAAAGCATAGGAAATAGAGTAAAAGCAAAGGTAGTTAAAAATAAAGTAGCACCTCCGTTTAAAACTGCCGAGTTTGATGTAATGTTTGGTGAAGGAATATCAAAAGAGGGTGAATTGGTTGATTATGGAGTAAAGCTTGACATCATAGATAAAAGCGGAGCTTGGTTTAGTTATAAAGATAAAAAACTTGGACAAGGAAGAGAAAAGGTAAAGGCTCTTTTAAAAGAGGATAAAGAGTTAGCTCAAACTATTGAAAATGAACTTAAAGTCGCAATGGGCTTTGAAGAGAGTAAAAAAGAGGGAGAAGAAGAATGATATATATAGAGGATATTTATGCCGAAGAGGTGCTTGATAGTAGAGGCAATCCAACCGTAAAAGCTACCGTAGCATTAAGCGATGGTACTATCAAGAGTGCCATAGTGCCAAGCGGAGCTAGTACAGGCAGCAAAGAGGCACTTGAGCTTAGAGATGGTGATAAGAGTAGGTACTTTGGAAAAGGTGTTTTAAAAGCTTGTGAAAATGTCAATACTATTATAGCCGATGCACTTATAGG
>JALVXV010000023.1 GCA_027038235.1 Campylobacterales bacterium
AAAAGAAAATCATACGAAAAGCCAATGCTGCAGCAAAACCAGTAATAACTGCAACCCAAATGCTTCTATCCATGGCAGAAAAGGAGAGTGCAACAAGAGCTGAGATAAGCGATGTGGCAAATGCAGTACTTGATGGAACTGATGCTGTTATGCTCTCTGAAGAGAGTGCTATAGGAAAATATCCAGTAAATGTGGTGGAAGTTATGTCAAATACTATCATAGAGACTGAGAGTGTTTATCCATATAATAAATTTGATAGGTATAAATTTAATGATGAGACAGATATAATCTCTTCAGCTACTGCGAAATTAGCAAAGGATTTGAAAGTTGAGGGCATTATAGCCATTACAAGCTCAGGAGGATCAGCAAAAAAACTCTCACGATATAGGATAAAAGAGCCTATTTATGCCATAACTCATGATGATAAAACTGCAAGGTCTTTGACACTTGTTTGGGGTGTAGTACCTACGATGAATGTAGAAAAGATCAACCTAAATCTTATACTAGCCTCAGTTCTAAGTAGAGCTATTGCTAAAAGGATCATCAATCTTGAAAAAACTTACATAGTAACAGCAGGTTTTCCCACAGGAATCCCAGGGAGTACAAACTTTATAAGAATACTTAAAAAGGAGCAAATGGAGTACTATGTTGATTTTGTAATGTAAATTGTTATATATTGATTATCTTTTTCTCTGTTAAGCACATAGCAAAACCTTTTTCGTAGTATGCTGCTTCATTTATAAAAAGAGGGTAAAGCTCCCTATCTTTATCATAAGCTATACTCTCTCCCTCAAGTGTGATAAAAAGTGGATCTCCCTTTTTTAACTTTGTATAGTCTCTATCTTGTAAAGAGGGATGAACCATAGCAGTAATATCCCCATTTTCATCTCTTGGAAAATCAAGAAGTTCTATATGGTCATATATCTCAATACTTGTATAGATTTTTTGAAATTTTTCATTGTTTAATTTTTCTATAAAGTCTAAAATATGGTGTATAAGTTTTTCAGTATCAAAAAATAGATCAGATCTTAAAACTCCCTGCGGTATAGCTCCAACCTCTATAGCAAATCCATTTTTAGCAATCGAATTGACAAAAGATACATCATCTGTATCACCTCTCCATCTAAATATATTGACCCTAGGTTCTATCTCTTTTAGGTATGCTGCTACTTGCCATGTCAGCTTACTTCCCTCATCAATTACGATAGAAAGCCCCATGTTTGAAGTGGTTGAGTGCAAATCCACTATAAAGTCAACTTTTGGATCTTTAGAACCCTTTGGTCCAAGTTTTTTATCTATAAGTTTTGCAAGAATATCCTCATAATCACTCTTGCTTGGGTCATTTAGATCCTCTATTTTAAAGGTTCTATTTAAATCTTTATCTATATACCTTGTACATTTTTTTATAGCTTTTAAATTGTTATGCATTATTATAGTCTCAAATCCCTCTCTTTGGATGAGTTTTGGATTTTTTATAAATTTATTTATTAGATATACTCCTGTTAATTCATTTCCATGAGTACCACCTGTGATAGCTAATTTTTTTACTATATTTTGCATATTTGCTCCTATTTTAGAGTGTGAAAAAGGATTATACCATATAAATTCTAAAATTGTTTCAAAGCTTTTAAAATTGGTTTGATTTAATCAACAAAATTTAATATACTTTAGATACAATACGAAAATTATTAGCCACAAAAGGTCATGTTTATGGTTTTAGAAGTAGGAATAGTATATTTTTTATATATTTTATTAAAGGTTTATATCTCAGTAATGCAGATAGGTTATCTCTCAAAAGCAAAGCACTTACCAGCTGTGATACTTGATAAAAAGAGATACAAAGATGCAGCAGATTATAAGATAGCTACTGAGAGAATGGGCATATTAAGCTCTTTAGTTGATTATGCTATGTTTATATTTTGGGTGGGGTTTGCTCTAAGATGGCTTGATAGTATGATAGATATAGATAATACACTTTTAAAATCGGTAATTTATATAGATCTATTTATCATTATAAACTATATAGTTTCACTTCCTTTTGAATTGTATAGTACATTCTATCTTGATAAAAAGTTTGGCTTTAGCAACATGACACCAAAGATGTTTTTTAGTGATTTGCTAAAATCAGCTCTACTATTTTTGATATTTGGCTCTTTAGTTATATTTGTAATTAGCTATATCATATCAACATTTACATTATGGTGGGTGTGGAGTTTTATTTTTGTGTTTGTTATTATTGTTGTGATAAACTTGATATATCCTACATTTATAGCCCCACTATTTAACAAATTTATCCCTCTTGAAGATGAGGAGTTAAAAGACTCTATTCAAAATCTCATGCAAAGAGCCGGACTTAAAAGTAGTGGCATCTTTACTATGGATGCAAGTAAGAGAGATAATAGATTAAATGCCTATTTTGGAGGTCTTGGAAGCTCTAAAAGGGTGGTACTGTTTGATACACTTATAAAAAAGTTATCAAAGTCTGAGCTTTTAGCAGTTTTAGGGCATGAATTAGGACATTTTAAACATAAAGACATCATCAAAAATATCTTTATGATGGGTGGACTTTTGTTTTTAATGTTTTTTATATTTGGTAACCTACCAAAAGAGCTATTTTATAGTTTTGGGCTTGATAAGACCCCATATACAATTATTGCATTTTTTTTATTGCTTTCACCAGTAGTAGCATTTGTTTTTATGCCTATTATGGGGCTTTTAAGCAGACACAATGAGTATGCAGCAGATGAGTATGCAAGTGAATGCGAGAGTAGTGAAGTTTTAGTAAATGCACTTGAAAAACTTGCAAATGAAAATAAAAGCTTTCCTAGGTCTCATCCACTATACATTTTCTTTTACTTTACCCATCCACCATTGATAGAAAGACTTAAAAGATTAGGAAAAAAGTACCAAGAAGATAGTAGTGCTTTAAAGAAGAGTTGCAAAGCAGATAATGAGCAAAATTAAGAGTATCAAAGAGGCTTTAAATGATGCTAAAGAGATTTTAAAAGATATAAGCGATACTCCTAAAAAAGAGGCAACTATACTTGCTAAATATCTTTTAAATGTTGATGATAGCTATCTCTTTTTGCATGAAGAGGATGAGTTTAAACCATATAATAAGTTTATATCTTTAGTAAAGAGAAGGGGCAAAGCTGAGCCGATTGAGTACATAACCAATAGGGTTAGCTTTTATTCAAGAGAGTTTTTTATAGATAGAGGAGCTTTAGTACCAAGACCGGAGACAGAACTTCTTATAGATGAAGTTGTAAAAAATATAAAAAAGCTAAATAGCAAGGAGTTATGTATCGCTGAAATTGGTATTGGAAGTGGTATTATCTCTATCGTATTAGCACTTTTGCTACCTAAGGTAAGAGTTGTAGCAAGTGATATTTCAAAAGATGCACTAAATATAGCTAAGATAAATATCAAAAGATATGCTTTAGAAGATAGGATAAAACTATATCACACACCCTATCTTAAAGGTATTGATGAGGATATAGATATTATACTCTCCAATCCACCCTATGTCTCAAATAGTTTCAAGATAGATAGACCCTTAGAGTATGAGCCAAAGGAGGCTATTTTTGGAGGCAAAGAGGGTGGTGAGATACTTTTTGATATTATCAATTTAGCAAAAGATAGAGGTGTCAAATTTTTAGCTTGTGAGATGGGCTATGACCAAAAAATAAGTATGCAAAATGCTCTATTAGATAGAGGTTTTAAAGATTTTTACTTTTATAAAGATTTAGCAGGACTTGATAGAGGTTTTGTAGCAAAAAACTCCTAGCTATATCTTTTGAATAAATTAGCTTTTAATCTAAAAACTTTTTTGTTTTTTTTAGCTTTTTCATTTGAAATAGGATACTTTGCTGTTCATCTTTTAAAAGGGTGTTTGCCTCTTGGATGAGAGCAAAAGCTTTTTGGCTCTCATCCAAGCTCTTAAATTGCGGAATATTTTTACTCAACTCTTCTATTTTTTTAAAATTTTTATTGATGATAGATATTTTTAACTCATTTAGCCAACTACTTTTTGGCATTTGTCTCTCTCCAAGCCTCAAGCAATCCTTTTACTACTTTATTTACAGTATCTAAATCCTCTATAGAATTTTTTATATTCGCAGAGGTTAGAAGCTGTATCTGATATGAATAGAGCCCATTAAGATATCTAGCAACATCGCCACCATCGAAATTTAGAGAGTTTATCAGCTCTACAAATATATCTACAGATCTATTTATCCAGTATGATTTTTTTTCAAAATCTCTCTCATTTATAGCCTTTTTAGCTTGAAAATTAAATCTCAATATGCCCTCATATAGCATCTCTATAAGTCTCTCTTTTGATTCTATTGATATATTATTTTGTGTATATTCGCTATAAGCTAAATTTGTTCTCATGATTTTATCCTTTTTATTATTTTTTATTTAAAAAGCCTTGAATTTGCATTTGCAAAGTTTGTGATTGTGCATTGAAAGTTGAAATGATATTATCATATGCTGCAAATTTTCTAGCAAGTATTTTATACTTATTTTCAATCTTTTGTGTTTGCAAATCTTTTTGCTCTTTTAATGATTTAAGATTGTCATCAAGATAGTTTTTGTAGAGCTTTACTTCACTATAACTATCCATAAAAGTTGACTTTAGTTTATCATTTAATTTGACAAAAAGACCATCGCTAGGATGAGTTTCGCTACCACCTTCAAAATAATCTTTTAGGGCATTAGGATCTGTTTGAACTTTCCTATCAAAAAGTGATTCATCAAGCTCTAAATGTCCAGTACTGTTTTGTGTTATACCAAAATCAGCTAGTGAAACTCCACTTCTATCATAGTTAAA
>JALVXV010000024.1 GCA_027038235.1 Campylobacterales bacterium
GGAGAGATTTAGAATCCATAAAAAAATGGAAAGAGAATCTTGAACATCAAAAAGCTCAAAAACTAGGCAAAGAGAAATGGTACAAAAATTATACTATTAGAGTTGCAAAAGTAGAAAAAGAGTATAACTTATAAATATAAAAAGCAATATTTAAAACTTATAGTTTTTTAACTCTAAGCCCTCAGCTCTTAGCTCTTAGCTTTTAAAAATGATATGGTATATAAAGAGCTAAATCTTGCCAAAACCACATAAGTGTCGCTGTAAAAAGCATAATAAGCACAAAAGGCCACACACCTTTTACAATGTCAGTTAGTTTTGCATTTGATATGGCTTGGATAATAAAGAGATTCATCCCAACTGGAGGGGTGATAAGAGCGGTTTCAATGAGTATTACAAAAAATAGACCAAACCATATAGGATCTATCATCTTATCCATGATGGCTGGAAATAGCACAGGTACCATGATAAGAAGCATTGAAAGAGACTCTAAAAAAAATCCTACAAACAATAGCACTAAACCAATGGCAAAGATAAATATAGTCGGATTGGTTATATTTTGTACTAAAAGTTCAGAGATATTTTGAGGTATCATATAAAGTGTAATAGCATAGGAAAATACTTTAGCTCCAGCTATGATGATAAATATCATGATAGTTGTTTTAGCTGAGTCATAAACTGCCTCTTTTAACTTAGCAAAATTCATCCTGCCCATTAAAAAAGTAACTATCATTGAAAGAACAAAACCCACTCCAGCACTCTCAGATGGTGTTGCTACACCCAAATATATAGAGCCTATCACTGAGGTTGCTATGAAGATAGTTGGAAGTGCCATTTTTGTAGCTTTCATTCTCTCTTTCCAAGTTGCTTTTGGCATAGCATGATACTGTTTGCTTATTTTAGAGTAAAGCATTCCATAAGTTATAAAAAGTACTATCAAAAAAAGACCAGGTCCAATACCGGCTAAGAAAAGTTTTGGTATAGAGCTTTCAGAGACTACTCCATAGATGATAAGTGGTATTGAAGGTGGTATCATGATACCTAAAGTTCCACCTGCAGCTAAAAGTCCATAAACAAAGTGCTTAGGATATCCTCTTTTTGTCATTTCAGGGATTGCAACTGTACCTATAGTTGCTGCAGTTGCTACAGATGAGCCTGAAACTGCAGAAAATATACCACAAGAGAGTATAGTAGCCACTCCTAAACCGCCTGGCCAATGTCCTATCCAGCTTTGAACAGCAGCAAAGAGATCTTTTCCTACTTTTCCCTTTAACAAAACATTTGACATCAGCAAAAACATAGGTACTGCTAAAAGTTCAAAGCTATCCATAGTACCATACAATCTTTGAGGAATTGCATTAAGTGGAAGTGGAAAATATGCTAAGAGTGCAGCACCAAGACCTCCTAAGGCAAATCCGACAGGAACCCTAATAACAAGCAATATAATAAGTATAAATAGTATAATAAAAGCACTCATAAAATATTCTCTTTTCTCACTTGAAAGTCCTTTGGATTAAGCTAAATAGCATAAAGCTTAAAGCAAAAAAGGCTTCTAGCTTTTGGATTTTTATTGTTTGCATATTTGGAAAATATAAAATTTTCATTTAAACACTCTCCTTGATCATTTCAAGCTCTTCATTGGGATCAATTCCTTTTGTCCAAACCTTAACTATCTCTACAATAGCTTGTGCAAAAAGTATTAAAAATCCTATCCAAATGGAGGCTTGAGTAAACCATTTTGGAAGTCCAAGAAGTGTATCAGTATGATGACCTTTTAGGGTTGAATCAAGCCATATATCAAAGCCATATTTAATAGTAATGGCACTAAAAGCTATGATAACAACCAAGGAGAATGTTTCAACAATTTTCCTAGCAATCGTATCATGGTTTTTAAAGGCTATATCTATAACTATCATATCTTTATGCTTAAGTGCAAATGCAAGACCAATGTAAGTAGCCCATATCTGAGTAACAGTAGATACTTCATCTACCCAAATCGTAGGCGAGTTAAAGATATATCTTGTGGCAACTTCATAAGTTACAATCAGCCCTACAAAAAAGAAGAGCCAAGCCGACAATTTACCAAAAAATTCCGAAATATTATCTATAAGTTTTATCATCTGTTTTATTTTATATAAAGAGGGCATAAAAGCCCTCTAATAAATGTTTATTTTACTTTTGCCATATCTTCTTTGGCTGCATTTAAGACCTCATCTGCCATAGGTCCTACTGATTTTTTATATCTATCTATGACAGGTTTAGTAGCCTCTACCCATTTTGCTCTCTCAGCAGGGGTTAGTTTTACTACATTCATTTTGTGTGTTAAGTACTCTGCTATCTTATCCTCACTAGAGTAAACTTGCTGCCTTAAATGCTTCTCAACAATACTAGCTGCATCCATTATAATCTTTTGATTTTTCTTGCTTAATGAATTGAAAAATTTATTATTCATAATAGCAACAAACTCTATAACATTATCAAATGATAGAGTCATATTTTTCATAACTTCATAAAGCTTTCTACTCTTTACAGCTGAAAGACCTGTCATTCCCACATCAACTGCACCTTGCTGATAAGCTAAAAATTGCTTTGAACCTGACATAATAACTGGAACTCCACCCAAAGCTTCAACTGTCCAGCTTAAAATCTTTCCATAAGTTCTTACCTTTTTGCCTTTTAAATCACCAGGAACCCTTATAGGATTACCATTTGTCAAGTAAACATTATGACCAAATGCTTGCCACCAAAGTATCTTATCGCCTGTCTCTTTAAGTATAGCTTTATCAAGTATAGCTCTAGTTTTTGAACCATTTGATACAACTGCACTAAGCTCTTTATCATTTTTGAAGAAAAATGGAAGACTTACTATATCAACAGCAGGAACTGAGCCTGTAAATCTACCCAAAAATGCTGAACCAGCCTCAATCGCTCCACTACCTACAGCTCCTGGAACTTGCTTATCTTTATATAATTGAGCTGAAGGGAAAATGACAACTTTTAAGTCACCATTTGATTTCTCTTCAACAATTTTCTTAAACTCAAGCCAGTTTTGTCCCAAAGAGTGAGTTATTGGTAATTGAAGAGTTACTCTTATAGTTGTAGCTGCATGGGCAGCCAAACTAAGTCCCGATGCCAAAAGCACACTAAGTGCAATATTTTTTAACTTCATGTTTATCCTTTGTGTTGATTTTTGCTATAATACTATATAAAATCTTAAACTATTGTCATTTTTTAAAAATTTTACTTAAAAATTCAAAATTTATGAAAAAAAGTAACAAAATAGTGCTAAATGATACCTTTCTCCTTTAGATTTTCGACCTCTGTTTTACTGAGATTGAGCATTTTTTCATATATCTCTTTATTATGTTCGCCTAGTTTTGCTCCTGCCCACTTGATGCGACCTGGAGTTTTACTAAATTTTGGCATAATTCCTGGCATTTTCAATTTGCCAATATTTTCAACTTCAACATCTTTTATCATATCTCTAGCTTTGTAGTGAATATCGTTAAATATATCTTCAATATTGTATATCGCACCTGCAGGTATCTGATACTCATCAAGTATCTTTAAAACCTCTTTCATTGGCATAGTTTTTGTCCATGCCTCTATCTGCTTATCAAGATACTCCATCTTTTTAGCTCTTCCATCATTGTGTGCAAACTCTTCACAATCTAAGTCATCTCTATTCATAGCTTTAGTAAGCCTTTTAAAGATGCTATCTCCATTTGCTCCTATAGCTATATACTTGCCATCTTTACATAGATAGATATTTGAAGGAGCTATGCCCGGAAGTGTATTGCCACTTCTCTCTCTAATAAATTTAAATTGGTCATATTCAGGCACCATACTCTCCATTAGACTAAAAATCGCCTCATAAAGTGCTACATCTATATATTGACCCTCTCCACCCTTTACATCTCTATAATAAAGTGCCATCATGCCACTCATCACAGCATAAATTGCAGCTATAGAATCACCTATACTAATACCAGTTCTAACTGGCGGAAGATCAGGATAGCCTGTAAGATACCTAATACCACCCAATGCTTCACCGATACTCCCAAAGCCAGGCTTTTGGCTATATGGGCCATCTTGTCCATATCCTGATATTCTTATCATGATAATTTTTGGGTTGATTTTTTTAAGCTCATCATATCCTATGCCCCACTTCTCAAGAGTTCCGGGCTTAAAATTTTCTATAATTATATCAACCTCTTTTGCTAACTTTTTTATGATCTCTTGTCCCTCTTTCTCTCTTAAGTTTAAAGTTATACACTTCTTGTTTCTTGATTGGACATACCACCATAAAGATGTATCATCTTTTAAAAGTCTCCATTTTCTAAGCGGATCTCCAGTGCTAGGAGGCTCCACTTTGATAACTTCTGCTCCAAACTCTGCAAAAAGTCTCCCTGCAAATGGACCTGCAATGAGACTTCCAAGCTCTAAAACTTTTACTCCCTCTAGGGGCATTTCATTTTTACTCATTTAAAATCCTTTCTTTATTCGTGATTCGTAACTCGTGATTCGTGATTAGAAACTAATCCTAACTCAAATAGGACTAGAGTCCCCACTCCATCAACTAATCACTAATCACTAATCACTAATCACTAATCACTAATCACTTTCCTTACCACACAAGTAGTATCCACATAAGCTAAATGGCTTGTAAGAATTGGTTTTATCTCTTTTTTGATAGTTGGAATAATTGATAAAATTTTATCCAAGTTTAGATCTGTTTTTACCCCCATATTCTCAAGCATATTTATCAAATCCTCACTAGCAATATTCCCTGCAG
>JALVXV010000025.1 GCA_027038235.1 Campylobacterales bacterium
CTGCAACTATCCTCTTGTTGATACCCTCACCCTTGGTCGCTAACATAATACCACAACCAGTTCCGCAAAAACGACAAGCTGCCTTATCCCATCTCCAACCAGCTTCTGCTTCATTTGCAGCAGCTTTGACTTCACTTGGTATATTCATACCAATAGCTGCTGCAGCACTAGCTGCGGCTGAACTTTTAAGAAAATCTCTTCTTGAAAGTGCCATATTCTCTCCTTTTTGAAATTTGAATGACACATTTTATCACTTAAAGGAGCTTATTTCTATGACTTAAGTCAAGAGATTAATGCAAGGTTATTATTTTGTGATAATTTTATCTATCTTTTTGATATGAATCTATAATCTCTAAGAGATTTCTTTTTAGTTTTTGAATCATTTTAGATACCTGTATAAGATTTTCAGCCGATTCTATAGCTATATCTTCAGTATCATCAATATTTTTTCCAAAGTTGCTTCTCTCTTTTGCACCCAACTCACCAAGAGCAACTTCTATATTATCAGCAATATTTTGCAACTCTTTTGCTGCAAACTCTGCTCTTTTTAGAGCTTCACTTGAGTGTTCAAAAGCACTCTTTACTCTATCAGCAAATTTATTGATATGGCTTGATGCTTCTCTTAGTTCTTCCTCTGCACACATATCAACCATTAAAGGGGTATTTTGAGTAACAGGATCTATTTTAGATAACTCTTTAGCACGATTTACAAAGTTTTCCATATGTCTTTCTAAAGCTCTTGCGGTAAAATAGGTAAAAAATATGATAAATAGTGCTAAAACTCCTGAAATATAGAGAAAATTTTTAATAAAGTTTGTCTTTTCTCTACTATAATCTGTATATAACCATACAGCCTCATCCATAGTTTTTAATAGCTTTACATTATTATTATGGATATAGGTCATGCTTATATCTATTTTGGTCTCTTTTGCTAATAAATTATCAATATAGAGCTTAAATTTTTTCCAATATTCATAATTTTTAGATACACTTTTAAATAGCTCTTTTTTCTCTTTTATCATCTTATTATTTATAAAAGATAGTAGTGTTCTATCATACATCTTCATGGCTTTATAATAGACATAGAAATAACTTTGCGAAAAGGTATCCATATATCTTACTAGATAAAGACCCATTCTTTGAGATAACATTCTTTGTCTTCCTGATAGATCTATGTAGCGACCTGGGAGTTTATACTTTACCATCTCCTTTACAACTCTATCTGATATCTTTAAAATATCATCAAATTTATTCATCATGACCTCTTTATCTTTTTTTACCCCCTTTATATCCTTTTCCAACTCCATAATTCTCTTTTTAAAAGGTTTCCACAAGTTTAAAACCATATCTAATTTATTTTTTATATCACTATTGGGTGGCTTATATACACCTAACTTTTTATCCCCATTTATCAATATAAAGAGATTTTTTTCAAATATCTCAATATCCTCATTTAAATTTTGAAAGTCAAAAACTTCAGAACTTTTTATATAAAATATCTCTTTGGTAATTTTTTGAGAGAGCATTCTTTGGCGACCTGCAATATTGATAATATATGAATCGCCCTCTTGTTTTTTATTTAGATAGATAGTCAAAACAATGTTGGATATAACTATTAGCGAAAGCATCCCACCTATAAAATGAATCTTACTAGTTATCTTTTTTAACATTTTTTATCCTCATTCATATATATCTTTTAACTCTTGTAAGTTTTTGATCTCTACCTTGCCATTTTTCATCTCTATAAGACCTGTTCTTATCATCTTTTTAAGTATTCTTGATAGTGTTTCAGGCTGCAAATGTAAACAGTATGCAACTTCATGCTTTTTCATGCTATTAAATAGCTCTAACTCATTGGAGATCTTATAGGCAACTTTTGCCATGCCATCATAAACTATATCTCTATTTAAAATATATTGGAGTTGTAAAATTGATTGGTAAGACTCTTGTAATATGCCCTTTACAATCTCTGGCTTTGTCATAAAAAGTGATTTAAATTTTTTGACATCGATCAAGAGTATTTGACACTCATCTATCGCCTCAACACTATAAAATACTCCAAGAGGATCATCATCTACACATAGGTTTGATACAGTATATATAAATGAGTTTTCTTCAAGTCTATTCAAAAATATCTCGCTATCAAATCTATCTACCTTATATAGCTTAACTGCTCCCTTTATCAAAAAGTATATATAATCTAACTTCTCTTTTTCATAAAAAATCGTATGACCTTTGGGGTATAATTCAACTTTAGATATAGATGCAAGTAGCTCTATTTCATCATCATTTAGTGAGTAAAAAAGAGGGATATTTTTTAATTTTTTGACTATGTTAGGCTTGGTCATTTTTACCTCTATATCATTGTACTATATCTACTACACACCTAGCACTATGAAACTTCCTATCTCTATTTGGTTTTAAAAATATACCACTATTTAAACTCCATCCAGCAGACTTTTTGATGATGATACTATTTGGTCCTTTAAAGCTTTCTCTATTTTCACAAAGTATTGTTTTTCCTTGCAAAAATGCCTCTTTAACCTTTGCCATTCTTTGTGAAGTTATGTAAAAATGAAAACCAACAAATAAAATCATTATAGGTACTACTATCATCATCCCCTTTTTTAATGCACCTTTTGGCATAAAACTCCTAGTAGTTACTATATAGGTTACTACTATAAAAAAAAGTGCTATTATAAGATATCCTGCTTCTAGTTCAAAAAATTGTCTCATAAATTATTCCTTTCAATCATTCTGTTTTCCCATCTGTATGTTTCATCAGTGTAGTATTTTACCCTGATTTTTTTAAATTCTCTTGAAGAGTATAGATATCTATTTTCGTTAAAATCAACCTCCCTCTCCATCTCTTTTACTATGCTATCTGTCTGCTCCTTTGTTTTGCCATGAACCATGGAAAAAATATTATATTGCCAATTTGGAAACTTTGGTCTTAGGTAGCAATGGCTTACAGCACTAAAGGATGCCAATTTTTTTCCTGCATCAATCGCCTTTTGCTCATCTATATCCCAAACAACCATTGCATTAGCATTAAAACCAGCCTTTCTATGATTTAAAATGGTTGCAAATCTTCGCATATGACCACTCATTTTTAACTCATTTAAAGTATTAAAAAATTTATCATAATCTATGTCAAGTTTTTTTACCATTTCTGAAAAAGGCTCCTTGGTCAAAGGTATGTCCTCCTGAGTAAGTGCTATTACCCTCTTGTGCAAATCACTCAAAACCAAATCTTTATAACTTTTCTTAACCACCTTCTCTCTTTTATTTGCAACTCCGGTAGTATCAAGTTTGACTGCTATTTTAAAAAGCTTAAGTGTAGGAAGCAAGATAAAATCTTTTGCATTGGAGTTTTTTGCTAAAATTTCTACAGTTTTTTCAAGACCAAGAAGACTATCTGGAGGAACTGCTAAGGTAAACCATATATTAAATCTATGATTTCTCTCATAGTTGTGTGAAATTCCGGGGTGAGAGTTTAGTATCTTTACCGCTTTATCTATATCATCTTTATCAACTTCAAAAGCTACCAAAGATGACTTATAACCCAATCTCTTTGTATCAAATATAGCAGATGTCTGTCTTATGATACCATCATCTTTCTCTTTTTTAACTATATTTAAAACTTCATCCTCTTTCAAACCAAGCCTATTTGCAATATCTAAAAAGGGTCTTTTGGTCAATGGAAAATTTTTTTGCATTTCATAAAGTATCTTCTCTCTCATTCTTTATCTATCCTAAAAAAAATTTATGATATTATTGCATAGATATTATAAGGATTTGGTAAATGTCATACTTTCCAGCATATTTAAAGATAGATGATAAAGAGATTTTGATAGTTGGTGGCGGAAAGATAGCTACAGACAAGCTTAGACATCTACTTGATTTTACATCTAAGATCACTTTGTTATCAAAGGAGTATGATCAAGATATTTTAGAGTTATCACAGACAAATGGTATAAAAACTATACAAAAAATATATGAAAAGGGTGATATTGATAGCTTTGATATAGTCATAGTTGCCATAGATGATATAGAAAAACAAAAAGAGATATACCTAGAGGCAAAAAGTAAAAAAATTCTCTGCAATAGTGTAGATGCTGTTGAGTATTGTGATTTTATATTTCCATCATATATAAAAAGGGGGGAGCTTACTATCGCGGTCTCTACTTCAGGAGCATCTCCAGCAGTTGCAAAATATCTTAGAAGATTTATAGAAAAGTTTATACCTAAAGATATAGAAAAGTTTTTACTTGAAATGAAGAGTTTAAGAGAAAAATTACCAAAAGGAAGAGAGAGGATGGAATTTTTAGACAAAAAGGCTAAGGAGTTTTTTAAATGAGTAAAAGGATCTTTATTGCACTTATATTTGTGTTTGCTTTTTTAAGCTTTATTGCATTTAAAAATGCCTTGCCTGAAGCAAAAAACAAAGAGGTCATGAATGCCATAGCACCATATTTTCCATATAAGCTTGAAAAAACTCTAAAGGGTTTAAAGATAATAAATACAAAAACAGGCGAAAGTGAAGAGCCAAGCAATAGTGTGGTATTTAAAAGGGTTGATGAGATAGAGAAAAAATGGGGTAAAAGTCATTTAAAACTTGAGGGTGCTATTTTGATAATTCTTGATGACGATAAAAAAATCATCAAAAAAATTCACTTAAACGATAAAAAAGCTATAGATTTTGTTCATAAATTTTTCAATCTATAAACAATAAAGCTTATCATATCAACACTCATAAAAGTCTTGA
>JALVXV010000026.1 GCA_027038235.1 Campylobacterales bacterium
TTTGAGACAGTATTTTTAGTAATTCCCACAACCGTAAAATAATCTCTTCCTAGCTTTATCTTCTGACCTAATTTATAGTGGGTTTTTTGTGATACTACTATCTCATAATGTTGCTTTTTTAAAACTCTTCCTTTGATAAGTTTTGCTTTGTTGATGACATTTATCTCTCCAAAAGGATCATAGCCGACTAGCATCACTTTAAAAGCACCATAGCTATTTTGCATCTGAAATGTTTGAAAAGTTATAGCCCCAGCATATTTTACCCCATCTTGATAAGTTATCCTATCTTGCAAATCTTCATGTATTTTTGAGGTTTGGGCAAAAGGACCAAGAGTATCTTGCTGAACAACCCAAAGATCAGCATTTATATCATTTACCAACTCTTTTGCATCATATATCATCCCTCTATATACCCCTATCATGATGATAACAATCCCCAGCAAAATCCCTACACTTATAGCGGTTACTATAAATTTACTAAGGGAGTGAACTATATCTTTATAAGCAAGATTAATCATGATATATCTTCATACCCTCTTTTAAAGTTACTTTTTTAGGATTCGGTAAAACTAATTTATCTTGTAACTTTATACCTTTGATAGCTACTTTATTTTTACTTCGAGCCAATATTTTGACAGCTTTAAAGCTTACTTTATCCCCCTTTAGCACCCAAACACCATCTCTTTCTTTATGAAAAACAAGTGCATTTGAAGGTATCTTTATAACATTTTTAAGTTTATTTGTATATATTTGCACTATCGCTTGTTCTTCCATATAAAATGGAAGAGGCAGATGATCAAATCTGACATCTATCTCTCTTTCATAAGTTACAGGATTGTTTATAGGGTTTATATCTACAACTTTTCCCTTATATATTTTATCAGATGAACGAAGTTTTATAATAGCTTTGTCGCCAATTTTGACTTGACCGCTTATCCTTGTATCTATATAAGTTTGCACCCAAACATCTTTTGGATTTACCACTTCAAATAGTGTGAAGTTTGGCATGATCATTTGGTGATTTATAGCTAATTTTTTTATCACATATCCACTAATAGGTGAAATGATAGTAAAGTAAGATAATCTTTTTTGCATACCTTTTATATTCTCTTTTATTTGTAGGATTTGTTTATAAAGCGAATTGATATGAGTTTCTAAACTCTTTATTTTTAATTTTGCTGTATCTTTTTGGGTTTTATACTTTTTAAAATCCAAACTTGAAATAGAGTGAAGCTTATAAAGTTTTGAATTTTTCTTAAAAAGATCCAACTCATAAGCATAGTTTACTTCAGCACTCTTTTTATCTATTTTTAAGCTATCAATATCTACTTTTAGTTTTTCTATAAGAGCTTTTTGCTCAGCTATTTTATTGCCCAAATCCACACTATCAACTTTTGCTACAATTTCACCTTTTTCTACTTTATCACCCTCTTTAAGTGTAAAGTCATAAAGTTTACCTCCATATAAAGAGCCCACTTTATATATATCTTTTGCACCTACATTACCGATACCGTTTATCTTAATACTCATATCACCTCTTTTTGGCATAACTATCTTAAAAGTATGCTTTGGGATATAAATCTTTTTATAAAATCCAACACCAACAACTACTACCAATAAAATAAATATCAAATATTTTATAAAATTTTTCACCTGTAAATCTCCTTTAAGCTAAGAGCTAAAGAGTATAGAACTAAGAGCTAAAATACCCTAAACTCTTGACTCTAAGCTTTTAGCTTTTAGCTTTTAGCATTTTCCCTTTTGGTTAATTTGGTGATATTGTACTATTTTGGGATTAACTCATCGTTAAGATTTTACAAGAAAAATTGTCTTTTTCTTTGGGTTTTATGAGGTTTTTTATAACTTGCTTAGAGTTTTATAAATTACTTACAAGTAGTTCTGTAAAACTCTGTTTCATTACTTAAATTTTTAGCCTTTGTAGGGTATAATTGTAGATAAAATTACTTCATAAAGAGATAAGATGACTATTGAAGAGTATAAAAAAAATGTAAAACTTTTAAAAAGGTGGGCTGAGGCTTACTATACCAAAGATGATCCTGTAGTGAGTGATGAGGTGTATGATAAGCTCTATAGAGAGGTTCAAAAGTTTGAAGAAGAGCATCCTAAATTAATAGAACCTACCTCACCTACCCAAAAAGTGGGCGGAGAAGTTTTGGATGAGTTTGAAAAGGCTAGGCATTTAGCAAAAATGTGGTCAATGGAAGATGTTTTTAATAAAAAAGAGCTTGAGGAGTGGGTGCAAAGAGTTTATAAAAATGTCGGAATTTGTGAATTTTATTGTGAACCAAAATTTGACGGAGCAAGTCTAAATCTCATCTATGAAAATGGCAAATTAAAACAAGCTATCACAAGAGGTGATGGAGTTATAGGCGAAGATGTAACTCATAATGCAAAAGTTATCAAATCGATACCAAAAAGCATAGAGTATCAACCTCTTATAGAGATAAGAGGAGAAGTTTTGATGCCAAAAGATGAGTTCGATAGGTTAAATGAAGAGAGAGCAAAAAATGGCGAATCCCTCTTTGCTAACCCCAGAAATGCAGCAGCTGGTAGCATGAGACAGCTTGATAGCTCCATAACAGCTAAAAGAGAGCTTATATTTCAGACTTGGGGAGTGGGAGAAAACTCTTTAGAGTATAAAAAGCTATCAGATATGATGGATTTTATCTATGCTTTAGGTTTTAAAGAGCCTCCAAAGAGAAAAGTTTGTAAAGATAGTAGTGAAATAGAGGCATTTTATCAAGAGTTTGTAAAGATTAGAGATAGTTTTTCAGTAATGCTTGATGGAATGGTAGTAAAAGTAAATGACATATCCTTACAAGAAAAACTAGGATATACTGTAAAATATCCTAGATGGATGTGTGCTTATAAGTTTCCGGCTATCGAAAAGATGACAAAGATAAAAGATATTATCTCTCAAGTAGGAAGAACTGGAGTGGTAACACCAGTAGCCATAGTAGAACCTGTAAATATTGAGGGTGTGGTTGTCGAAAGAGCTACACTTCACAATTTTGATGAGATAAAAAGAAAAGATATTCGTATAGGTGATACCGTCATCATCATAAGAAGTGGTGATGTTATACCTAAGATCACAAAAGTTTTAACGGAATATAGAAATGGAGATGAAAAAGTAGTACAAAGACCCACTCATTGTCCGATATGTGGAAGTGAACTTTTAGATGAGGGGATACTTTTAAAGTGCCAAAATCTTTTATGTGAAGCTAGAGTGGTAAACTCTATTATCTATTTTGCAAGTAAGCAATGTCTAAATATAGAGGGTTTAGGCGATAAGATAGTTAAACTTTTATACGATGAGGGTTTGATAAAGAGTGTGCTAGATCTTTTTGAGCTTAAAAAAGAGGATCTCTTAAAGCTAGAGGGTTTTAAAGAGAAAAAAGTAAATAACCTTTTAAATGCGATAGAGAGTACAAAAGGGGCTGAGTGTTGGAGATTTGTCAATGCTCTTGGGATCGAGCATATCGGAGAGGTAGCTAGTAAAAAGATATGTCAAAGATTTGGGATAGATTTTTTAAATGCAACAAAAGAGGAGTTGCTTAGCATTGATGGCTTTGGAGAAGAGATGGCTGAGTCATTTTTGGAATTTTTAAGAGTAAATAAAGAGTTGATAACTAAGCTGCTATCTATCATTACTCCAAAAAATCCTGAAAAAAAAGAGATAAAAGAGTCCATTTTTTCAGGAAAAACCATAGTACTTACAGGCACTATGAGTGAATCAAGAGATAAGATAAAAGAGGAACTTGAAAACCTAGGAGCTAAAGTAACAAATTCTGTAAGTAAAAAAACAGACTTTGTAATATATGGCTTAGATGCAGGAAGTAAACTTCAAAAAGCTAAAAAATTGGGTGTTAAGACAATAAGTGAAAGTGAAATGAGAGAGAGGATGGGTGAGTGAATGTATCAAAGCGACTTGATATCTTTTTGGTTGAAGAGGGTTTTTTTGAGAGTCGCAACAAAGCAAGTGAAGCCATAAAAAGCAGAAATGTCAAAATAGATGGAAAAATCGTAGCTAGACCTTCATATATGGTAGGGATAAACTCCCATATTGAAATTCTTCAAGAGTTTTGCTATGTAAGTCGGGCAGGATATAAGCTAAAAGAGTTTTTAAAAGAGAGTAATATAGAGATAAAAGATAAACTTTGTTTAGATATAGGAAGTAGTACAGGTGGATTTACTGAAGTATTGCTTGAGTATGGTGCCAAAGAGGTTTATGCTGTAGATGTCGGAAGCAATCAACTTCATCAAAAGCTAAAAGATGATAAAAGAGTTAAATCTTTTGAAAAATGCGATATAAGAGAGTTTAAAAGTGATAAAAAGTTTGATATTATAACTTGTGATGTCTCATTTGTGGGAATTTCATATATACTTCCAAAGATAAAAGAGCTTTCAAATGATAAAATCATACTTCTTTTTAAGCCTCAGTTTGAAGTCGGAAAATATGTAAAAAGAGATAAAAAAGGTGTTATAAAAGATAAAAATGCTATAAAAAGAGTCTTAATGAGTTTCGAGTCACTACTAGTAAGTGAAGCTTTAAAACTTTTAAAAAAAGAGGTATCAAAAGTAAAAGGAAAAGAGGGAAATGAAGAGTATTTTTACTATATCCAAAGATAGCATCACCTCTTTAGCAATAGGGGGGTTTGACGGCATTCATTTAGCCCATCAAGAGCTTATAAAAAGAGTTCAAGCTCTAATGATAGTATCAAAATACAATTCAAATCTT